>DASC01000122.1:5710-6331 GCA_002503595.1 Candidatus Methanogaster sp. UBA203
ACTCGCGAATTACCAGAGAGCCATAATATTTCTCTGCATCTCAAAAATTGTGGCAATTTACCGCAAGCGTTCGCAAAGAACCCTTTTGCACAACCCCATAACGCAATAAGATTTTAGTTACATGATTGCCATTATCTTCTGGAATGATTGCTATTATCTTCTGAAAAAGGGAGAACCATGCTCACAAGCACATACATCCATATACCCCGCATCGGGAGTACGATCGAACACAGGATATGGTCATGCGGCATCAGGACGTGGTCCGAGTTCGCAGAACACCATGACGAGATACCCATGTCCGCCGCAAAGAAGACAACCATCCTCGCAGGGATCGATGAGTCCATGCAGCGCCTCAGTGCACGTGACACTCGATTCTTTGCAGAATCGCTCCCGAAGTCCGAACACTGGCGCGCATACAGCGATTTTAAGGACAAAATTGCCTTTGTGGACATCGAGACCACCGGCCTCTCTCCGAACTATTCCCGCATGACCGTTGTCGGGATATACGACGGTAAGAATGCAAAGACGTATGTGCGCGGGATCGACCTTGACGAGATCGTCGATGAGTTTGCAAAATACGATTTTCTGGTGACGTATAACGGCGCACGTTTTGACCTGCCG
>DASC01000130.1 GCA_002503595.1 Candidatus Methanogaster sp. UBA203
GATACGTGCGGAATGTCAGATCAAGGATAAGGAGACGATAAAGGTGATGAATATGACCGAGCAGATCGCTGGCGGTCAGGGAAGCAAGATCGGGACAGCGTACCGGCTGGAGACTGGAGAGGTGATATATATGCCCGAGAATGGGACGGCATGACCGACTGCCGCCGCCAGCAGTGGAAACTCACATAATACATTGCCCACAACCCCACCAGTGATCGACGCAAGAAATAAAACTACAGAGGTCGCAGAGTGGCACAGAAAAATCTGAAAAAACCATTGGGGCGGCGTGACGTATCTTAAGGGCGAAATTACACGAGAGGGTCAATTAAAAACTCTTGTGTTCCTCTCTGCCCTCTATGGTTCAATTGAAGCACAGATTTAAGATAACATCTGCGTAAATTTTTGAGATTATTGGGAATTCCCGTACGGTTTTTTATACATAATTTTGTATATTCTTATGCGTATTTTATCACCTTGATAATATCTGCAAGCCTCAACCGCTGACCGCCAAGCCAGTGCAGTTGAGGCTTTTTCGATTATCGTTTCTTGTACCTGAATCCGGCATAGATCAGCCCAAGCACCAGAAGCACAGCGACAAGCCCGAGCACCTCCATTCCCGAGAATGTGATATCGGTCTTCATCTCGGTCTTCTCGATGACCTGTCCGACCACTTCTTCCGGTTGCTCGACAACAGGAATGTCCTTGACGCCACCAGGAATCGCAGAAATGTCCTCTGCTTGTGTCTCATTGGTCGTGGACTTTCGAGCGGGCGACTTTGGCGTGGTCATGACATCTGGTGGATGTGTGCCGCCGCCAGAACTGCGGGATCGTTCTGGTGGGTTTGTTGTTGGAGCTGAGAGTATGCCTGATAAGGTCTCATCCAAGAACGGATTTGCGCAGGTATGTCCGCAGCAAGTAACTCCATATTCCTCCACTGATTTCTGGTAGGTTTCAGCAAGAGTAATCTTCACTTCATCAGACGGATCCCAGTATCCCTTTCGTATCGCTTCGAGCATTCGTGCGGTTATTGATTGTTGCGCATAAGGATTGTTTTCATTGAACCAGTCCTCAAGCCCCATATCGTATTTGTCCTGCACATAGACCTCGAATACCTCATTCCACATATAATCGGTTACAATCTCCGGACTTGTAGCTTCCCATCCCCAGAGATTTTCGAATAGCTCTGACATTGCCTTCGCTCCACAGTAGCCCTGTTCTTGCATCCCCTCTATCCAAAGTGGATTGAAGTATCTCGTACGCAGTTCCCTTGTGAGGAAATTGCTCAAAGTCTCTGTTACAGGATTGCTTGGGTCTTGGAAATTAGTTATATAGAGGTCTGGACTCTCTCCTGTTACACTTCTAACAGCTAAATTCAGCCCACCAAGATATTGGAAGACATCATCATTATCCAATGTTGAATAAAGATTTGAGCTATCGATGTGCACAGCAGCCTCAACACCATCAAGATTTTGTCTGAAAAGATCCTTTATATGTTGCTCGCCCCATATATTCTCTCCATAAATATGACTCATTCTGCTGATGTATAGGTCTGCAATCCTACTCTCGTTTTCCCATGTGTGGCTTTCGTGGATAGCTTCTGGAAGTCCAGTTCCATACGAACCCGGTGCCTCTGAAAAGATTCTTGCCATCGACAAATCACGTGCAATTGACTCATTATAACCATTGTCGATTAACCACTCATAGATCGCCTCTGAATCTTCTTTGACATAATTCACATAGCCTGGGCATTCGGTATCATTCGCCTCGGCAGACAGCCGGACTGCCTGATCCAACAGCACCATCCTGGTCGAAAAGTGGTCACGGTACAATCCAGAAGGTGTCATGATAACGTCTATCCTAGGTCTTCCAAGTTCACTGCAATTTATGAGTTTGACCTTCATGACCCTTCCCCATTTATCCCATACAGGCTCGACACCCATCAGGTAAAGAATCTCTGACTCTGACACTCCGTAATGTCTCATCAGTTCTACCGACCAGAGTACGAACGCTACTTTTCTTGGATATTCTCCAGTTTTATTCAAATGTTGAGCTAACAATTGATCTGCCATTTCCTTGCCAACTTCCCATGACTCTTTGGTAGGTATGATTCGTGGATCAAACGAGTAGAAATCTCTACCAGTCGGTAGGGCATCGGGATTTCTTATTGGATCGTTGCCGGGTGCCGGTGGTATATATTTATCTTCCAATGCATCCAATACTCGCGATGTCTCGATTTGACATGCTTTCAGGTTCGCTGCATAGACTTTAGAAGTGTTCAAATCCACTGTCACATTTGCAGATACATTTCCAGGTCCAAACACCTTCTCCTGTGCAGCCACTGGGTCTGTGCCATTTATTACCTCTCCCAAGAGTTCTTCAAGCACAGTGCAGTTCCCATGCGCTGGATTCAGTTCATGCGGGTCTGGATATATTTCTGCCACATGCTCCACAAACTCGTCTCCAAGCATTGATTCTACCATTGCTATCAACTTCCAATCATCAGGTGCCGTGCCAAGTATATGCAGTCCATAAGGCATGAATTCAACTGCCAGCTCATGAAGATACAGGTGCAGTTCTCCATTTATGAAGTTCTCGAATTCTGTATCATCCATCGCTCTGAGTTCCTCTACGGACACACCCAGATCCTCACTCAAGTTAAGATTCTCATATAGCTCTGTTATCGTCTCCCTGTATTCGAGTTTGAGCGGTCCACTTGTGCTGAGATAAGTATGTATCTTCTGATGCAAAATAGAAAGATTTCCGTATAGCCCAGAAGCAACGATGGGCGGCGTTAGATGATCTACTATGTCAGCCATACCCCTTCTTTTTGCCTGCGTGCCTTCGCCTATGTTGTCCATAATATAGATGTATGGGTTGGGCAGGTCCTGCATTAGTATAACAGGCCAACAATTTTTTATCGATAATCCAACCTCTTTTCCAGGTCTCCACTCGTGTGTTGCATGCGTGCCGACATGGACAACAGCGTTCGCTCCAAAACCTCTTTTCAACCAGAAATAGAAGGCAATGTACTGATGATTTGGTGGTATCGATTTATCATGATACATTACCGCCTGATCCTGTGATGTGCCAACTGATGGTTCAGGAGCGAGTAACATGTTCCCAAAGACAATCTTTGGAATAACAAGATACTTTCCAGATTCACTTTCGTAAACCATTATCTCGCCAGGCGGTTCTCCCCACATCGTTATTACTTCGTCTCTCTTACTCACCGGAAGCTCATTGAACCATTCCAGATATTCACTTTCTGGAATTAACGTTGCATTGCCAGCTTCCACGATCTTTTCTATTTCATCGGGTGCCCATACACCGACATTTCTTCCTTGATGTAGTATCAAATCACGTAGTTCTGTGCTGTTCGGCGTTGTATTCCCGACAGTATATCCTCGCTCTCGCATACCATCTAATAAATTAGCTATACTTGACATTATATTCAGATAGCTTGCTCCAACACTCGCCTTACCTGGTGGATGGTTATAATAGAGTATCGCGACCTTTTTGTCAGAATTGTTCATGTGCTTTAACGTTGTCCACGCGATCGTTCTGTTAACGAGCCAGTC
The DNA here is from genome assembly GCA_002503595.1 of Candidatus Methanogaster sp. UBA203. GTDB lineage: Archaea > Halobacteriota > Methanosarcinia > Methanosarcinales > Methanogasteraceae > Methanogaster_A. Next base: position 3,579 of record DASC01000130.1, read on the forward strand.
CACCTGTTCATCAATTGGACTGTGATATGGCACACCAGTAATCGGATCTATTTTTCTCCCACTTATAAGCATTGGCTCAATCACTCCATCGAGTTCTGGTTGAGCAATATACGCTGCAATCAGAGATATCGAGAGACCATGTTTGCTTTCATACCATTCTTCCACGGTTTGATAATGATCCGTCACTGCCTTTAACACCGAAACATTTATTCGTTCAAGGTCCGCAATGCCCTTTTCTGGCGATCCATAGTTCATTCTAAAACCTTTAATCGATACTATGGTATCTACGATCGATGTATCATTTACCATATAGAATGTTGTGTTTAACTTCCACTCGATTATCGGGATTACATTAACACCTCTTGCCTCAAAACCTCTCACGAGAGCATCTGGCACTTCTGTGTGACCTACAGCATACATAGCCTTCCAAGTCCTAATTCCCACAGTAGGTTTACTTGGATCGTATAAATGGTGGGTCCCAGTGTCACTTCCATACCATGCAAGATACTCGGTTAAATTTTTAAATACCACAACCGAGTCTGGATGGTATATAAAATCTTTTGGAAGAACTATCGGCTCTTGTATGGTCGCATTTAATCCGCAGAAATTAACTCCAAGATATGCCAATAATCTTTTTATGTTTTCAAGACCGCCGTTTACCCAGTACTGTTTTATCCACGGATGATCCGTTAGATTAACATTGGCTAAATAATCATGTGGGGGTTCGCCGAGCGAAATCACAGAAGCATTATTTTGCTCTTTCGCATCATTCACTGCTTGTTCAATCTCTGAAAGAGTGTCTAACCCAACCGCATTATCTGTAAATATCACATCTTGCGTAGATAGGCTAAGATTGTCAGGAATACTTTTTGTGCGATATATCGTAATATTTAGGTTAATATCCATCTCCTTCATTGCAGACACAATTAATCCCTGATACTCGTAACCACCGATTATAAAGGTGACATTTGCTTCTTGTGAACCTTCTTTTACCCTAACTTCCTGAGAACTCGCATTTAAGACATGAGTGGATTCATTCACGTCATAACTCAAATTCGCCGAGTTATTAGCAATCGCTGTTCCATTATACGTTTCAGCGATGGATGCATTTAACACAATCTGAAAAATGCTTTCATTCACATCACCCAAATTCCAGGTGATGTTCTTCCCCTCCAATGTTCCATTCTGCGAATCATTGATATATGCCAACCCATCCGGAAGATGGTCCGTTATAGTAACATTACTTGCATTCTCTGTGAAGTTCACCTTTATTGTATAGGCAATATTTTCACCAAGCATTGCATCTGTCTTATCCACTGACTTCTCTATCTCCATGCCATACACCGGTATGGCAAATATCTGCGCGACAAAGATTGCCGCGATCAACAATCCGATATAGTTTCGTGTATTCTTATTCATGTTTATTCACCTCGATAGACGTGCAGGCTCGACTGCTGACCGCAGGGCCTGTGCAGTTCGAGGCTTTCAGTTCTATTCACTTTCAGTAGCATTCTCTGGAACATAGATCATCTCTCCAGTTCTCAGTCGATAGGCAATTCCCATCTTCTCGCCCTCTCCTCCGGCGAGCATGTCTGTCACGTTCATGACCTCTATCTTATCCGGGTCTTTTATAATAATCTGCATATCCGGCTCTCCGGGATTCTTTACCATCGTAAAACTGGCGTCCGGATCAAGCAGTTCAGGCATACTGTGTGCCATCAGGATTGCAACGAGCAGCGCCACCGCAAAGACCATTGCGGCATCGAATAGATTCGCAACACCGTTCAGCGGGTCCTCATCATCATCAATGACGCGAAGGCGCAGTCTGCTCATTGCTTCATCATCTCCACGATGTAGTCCATGTCGCTTAAATCCTGGGAATACCACCGTTTCTTGACCGCTGCTATACTGTACCCGACGCCGCCGATCAGGAGTCCAAGAACAGTGGTTGCGAATGCGATCACAAGGTTTGTGGCAAGTTCATGGATGTTTCCAGCTGAGAGTGCGATGAGTGCAGGACCCATCGGGATCAGCGTGCCCATGAGCCCGAGCATCGGACCGATCCGCGCCACGAGTCGCGGGTTCTCCAGTTCCTTTGCAATCCGCAGTTCGTAATCCTGCAGGAGTTTCTCTGACTCGATGTTGAATGTGGGCTTACCGATGAATCCTCCGAGATCGGCAATGAAACCAGCGAGCAGATCGTTTGATCCGCAGTTTACAAGAGTCTCGGATACTTTCTCGAACTCTTCATTCTCGATATGCGCCTTTGCATTGGCGCAACCCGATCTGACCCTCTCGATATCCCGGTTCCGTGATGCGTACTCGGCTGCAAACGAACCAAGATAGAGTAGAGAGAGCGCGATTAGTCCAAGGAGTGCGAGTACCACAGGATACAACAGTGATGTTGAAACCATGTAGAGCGCACTCATTACTGACGAAGATATCATGTTATGTGCCTCCTATTTTTATATTTAATAAATCCAATTATAACAAGGATCGACATTGCGACGAATGTCATTGCCATCTCCTTAACATTGATCAGAAATTCAGGGCTTTCGACAGTCTTTGCCTGAAGGTACGCGGGTATTAGAATTATCGACAGAAGATAAAACAATCCTACAAAGATCATGGCATTTCCAAGACTGGCAGGAGTTTTTCTGAATCGCTGCAATCCAAACGAAACGCCACAAATCCCGACAAAGAAGGTCGCGCCAACCATCACGCCGATCTTCCAGTGCGAGATATCTGTCAATGTTGCAAGCGAGGTGCATGCAAGAAAGATGGCTGCAAGGCAGATCGGACATGGGAAAGAGAGCCACAAAAAGGATTTCCTCGAGATGTCGCAACTTTTCGATACCCATTGTCTTACAGTATAAAACCCTCCTACGATCATTCCGATTGCAAGGATCGCCATTACGAGAACGCCGTAAGAAAGTACCTGTTCTGAGAAACCGGGTGGCAGTGTTACCCAACTCAGGATAACCGAGATTGCAAAATATACTGCCCCAATACATAGTATTTCTTTCCTTTGCAGGCTTGCAAAACCGCATCCAATCCCGGTCTTTACTGCAAATACTAAAGTGCTTGTGAGTATTCCAAAGATGATTAGATTGTTCAGATCCATTGTATCACTTGTTATTGATTTATGATTGCCTAATATCATTCTCATGATATCGATTGTAAAAGTAACAGCTATCTTATCCATTTAAAGGTTTCGTGTTACAAAGAGTTTGGATTTATTTTGATCTGTAAAAACAACGGTCGTCCCTGACATCCTGACCGCGGGCTCTGACCGGGTCGGGATCAGGTATCCGGATCACGAGATAACGATCAGACTGATCGATCTTTCAGGAACCCCGGTCACATCCACCAGTGCCAACCTGCCAAGAGAACTGCCAGCGCGTGAGGTCTGCGAGATCAGTGAGGATGTGCTGGACGGTGCTGACTGTGTCATCGATGGCGGCAAGTGTGTGTACGGGGTCGCTTCAACCGTTGTCGATCTTGTGGACATGCAGGTTCTTCGGAAGGGTGCGGGGTACGAGCGGGTTGTGAGATACCTGCGATAGCTGCCGCCTGCTCAAATACCGTGACGGTCACTGATCATCTGATTATCGTTTCCTGTGCTTTGGATCCTCACGAATCCTCAAAGCACCCACACATCGACTTCTCCTTCCACGAGCGTCTCCCCCTCTCCGATCGCAACCATGCCATCCGCATACCCGATCGACGTGATCAGACCAGATCCCTTGAACGTTGGATATGCGACCCCGTCCACCAATTTAACCGGAAGATAGCGGCGCATCCCGTACTCCGAGACCGCCCCCTCTGACAATCTCGCACGCCGCACAGCCCTCGCAAACGGCAGATGCACCATCCGCCGGATCATCTGGGGCAGAAACACGTGCCCGCAGACCAGACAAGACGTCACATTCCCTGGCATGCAGAGAATCGGTTTTTCATCTATCCTGCCAGCAAGCATCGGCATGCCCGGGCGCATCCTGACCCTGTGGAAGAGCACCTCCCCGATCTCTGAAACGATGATCGGCATAAGGTCTTTCTTTCCGGATGAGATTCCTCCGGACGTTATAATGACATCGCACTCCGCTGCCTCCTTTATTTTCTGTTTTATATGAGAAATATCATCGGTCACGGTTCCCATAAAAACCGGTGAGCCGCCGGATTGTGCAACGATTGCTGAGAGTGTCATCGAGTTCACATCATTGATCCGGGCGAGTTCATCGCCTGTGGAGATGATCGCAACGGTGGGAATATCATAGACCGGAACGTCCCGGATGCCCAGTGCTGCAAGGATTCCGATATTCCGGTCATTTACGATGCAACCCGCCCTTAGAACGGTCTCTCCTCGCTTCATGTCGCACCCTCTCTCTGAAATGTGCGATTCCTTTCCGGGTTCGTAAACTATCACGTCATCGCCGATCTTTTCCGTGTTTTCGACCGGAACAATGAGATTTGCCCCATCCGGGATATTTGCACCGGTTGCAACATAAGAGCACTCGCCCTCACCGATGACAACCTCCAGGTCGCCTCCCGCGTGCACCTCTCCAACCAGCTTAAACCTTCTGCCATCGAGATCCCGACCCCTGATCGCATATCCATCCATATCCGACCGGTCAAAAGACGGGACATCGATCCCTGAAACGATGTCCTCTGACAGAACACGTCCGAATGAATCTTTCAATTCCACATAAGTTCTCCGATCAAGAGAGAAACGATTCAAAATCTCTGTCGCATCATCAACTGTTATCATAGCTAATCGCGCCTCCCACGAAAGAGCGTCCCCAGTTCCTCGCCCTCAACAATCCTCCTGATCACGTCATCCTCCCGCCCATTTGCGATCACGAGATCACAGCCTGCCTCCATGCAGACCCTTGCGGCATCGATCTTTGTCTTCATCCCGCCAACAGCGAGTCGGGATCCGGTTCTGCCTGCCACCGCCTCGATCTCTGGCGTTATCTCGGTAACCGTCCCGATCAACCTTGCACCATCGTTATTTCTCGGATCGCCATCGTACAAGCCATCGACATCGGTCAGGAGGATCAGAAGACCTGCGCCCGCATCGACAGAGACCATCGCGGAGAGACTGTCGTTATCGCCAAACGCCCCGGCGATCTCGTCTATCGCAACGACATCGTTCTCATTGATGATCGGCGTGACACCCAGCTTCAGGAGTTTGCGTATCCCGTTTCTAAGGTTTTTGTGCTTTGATTCATCCCTGAAATCGTCGTAAGTGAGGAGGATCTGGGCAACGATCCCGCCGTAATGTTCGAAAGCCCGATGATACACACCCATAACCTTGCTCTGCCCGATCGCAGCGCAAACCTGCCGCAGAACAATCTCGGACGGTCTTTCCGGAAGCGAAAGTTCATTGCACCCGAGCCCGATCGCACCGGATGTGACGACGATGAACTCATGCTCCTGCTCCTTGAGTCTGGATATCTGCTCTGCGATGCTCTCGATCAGTACGTAGTTGAGACCCTTGCTCTCACTTGCGAGCGTGTTCGTACCGACCTTGACAACGACCCGATCCGTTCGAAGCGACCTCATTTCCCACCTCACGCCACCTGCCGATGGGTAAACCGCTTCCTGCCATCGGCGTAATCGGCAACGATCTGCCCTGCCCCTATTAATTTATACTTGTAGATCGTAAGACCCTCAAGCCCGACGGGACCACGAGAGTGAATCTTGCCGGTCGAGATCCCTACTTCGGAACCAAGCCCGTACCGAAACCCGTCCGCAAACCTTGTTGAGCAGTTCCACATCACCGATGACGAGTCCACCTCGCTTAAGAAGCGCTCTGCCGTCAATTTATCAGATGTTACGATCGCATCGGTGTGGTGGCTGCCATACCG
>DASC01000065.1 GCA_002503595.1 Candidatus Methanogaster sp. UBA203
TGCGAACATCTCGATAGAAGGCGGCGAACGTGCGGAAGTGAAGAACATATCGTCGTTTAAAGGCGTGGAGAAGGCGTTATATTTCGAGATAACACGGCAGAAGAATATGTTGCGGCGCGGGCTTACAGTACACCAGGAGACGAGGCATTACGATGAAGTGCGTGGCATCACGCTTTCTATGCGCACGAAGGAGTTCGAGCACGACTACCGTTACTTCCCGGAGCCCGATCTCGTGCCGATTCGCATTGCGCCCTACGTAGAAGAGGTACGGCAGGAGATACCGGAGCTTCCGGACGAGAAGAAGTTGCGATTCATCGAGCAGTATTCAATAACAAAGGAGCACGCAAATTCGCTCACCTTCGATCTCCATACCGCGGATTTCTACGAAGCAGTAGCGTCTAAGAGCGATCCGAAATTGAGTGCGACGTGGATTGCAGACGTACTGAAAGGGGAGTTGAATTATCGCGCTTTATCAATGCGAGAGGCATCAACAAGGATTTCGCCTGATGAGTTCGTCGCTATTTTACAGTATTTGAAACAGGGCGTGATTACCGAACGGGGTACGACTGAGATTATTCGGGAGATGCTCGATCACGGCGGTACGCCGAAAGAGATAATAAAGGAAAAAGGCTTGGGGAGCATCGGTTCAGACGTGATCGAGACGGCTATTGAGGCAGTGATAAAGGAGAACGAAAGCGCAGTTCAGGATTATCAGACGGGCAAAACGGCAGCATTGAATTTCCTCGTCGGGCAGGTGATGAAACACACCAGGGGAAGAGCAGAGCCAAAAGAAGTTCGTGCGATGCTCGAAGAAAGAATGAAGAAATAGAAGAAGAGAAGTTTTGTTATCTCTTCTTCTTCCTTATGCTCATTGCAACAATTACCGAAAGCAAGCCGAAAAGTGCTATTATTCCTATTGGCATTAAGGTTGGAGTTTGAACAGGACACATTCTCGCCTTCCCCCTCTTCTCATCATCTTTTACCGCATAAGTACCAAATAGTGCCTCGTAGACGTTGAAAACGGTGGTTGCGTGCACACCTTCCTCATCTAATTCCGCTGTTATCGTTCTTATAGCTGATGGTCTCCTGATCAAATCAACGAAGTAAGTTGTGTCTATGCATTTCATGCTCTCAATTCCTCGTCTATCCGCTTCCTTAACCCCGTTACCGTTTCTTCATACTCCGATAACTCGCTCAACTCTGGGTAAAGGTCTACTATTTCCATCAGTCTCCCTTTATTCATATTTCCTGTCAATCTTCTTATCAACTCCGAAAAACTTTCTTCTTCCCCTTTTATACTTTTTAGTAAGGTGTATACATCGTCCGATAACGAAATGCTTTTTGTCATCTTCTCACCTTTCTCTTTTCTCTATAGAGATGAATGGTATATACCATAAAAAAGGCAAAAAGTTTGTGATATAAATTAGAGTGCTCAAACTAAACCAAATCAAAGAAAAAAAAATAAAAAGGGCTAAATAAAGCCCTTATTTCTTCTTCCTTATACTTATCGCAGCGATTACCGAAAGCAAGCCTACAAGTGCTATTAGTCCGATGGGTGTTAGTGCTGGGACTCGTGCTGGTGGTGCTGGTGGCGCAACACTACCACACACCTCTACATTATCCACTTCCCACCACCAGAGCCATTCTTCGCCCTTGGTGTCGTAGTTGAAGCGTACTTGAAGGTCAGGTTGGTTATCCGCGTATGCAGAAATGTCCAGGTTCACGTTCAGCGGTCCGGGATGATCCTCGTTCCATGCTAAGACATTTACCCATGAGCCGCCGGTTGCTGAACTTCGTACATATACCTTTGCCCAATCATACCCGGCATAGTTCTCGTAGTCGGTGTCGAACGCGAGATATACATCACTCCATCCAGTACAGTCTATGACAGGGCTGATCAGATCGGTATTCATTGGATCATACCAATAGTCACTGTCGGCAATGGCGCAGTAGCCAGTGTCGGCATAATTAGGCGTACCGGTAACGTCGTTGCGTTCCCATACAGGGCTCCCGCCAATGTTGTCAATAACCGTCCAGCCAGATGGTGGGAATGCGCCCTCAAAGTCCTCGTATAATAACATCGTTGCAACTTCTGCACAGTCCTCGTGGGCAAAGATTTGTTCAGGTGGCATGCATTCGTCACAATATGCAGTAGCATTTGCACAGTTAATGTCTACACTGCATTCTTTTGTTACATGCGCATCGAATTCAATTGTGATGCTCTCTGATACTTCAAGCTCCTCTAATGGCTCTGTGCATGGCTCGCTTGGATTATACTTCCACTTGAGCGTTGTGGCGCCGTCAGGATTCGAAATGACCTCTTCGGGTTCACATGCCACGCCGTTGACCATTGCATCGTCCGCATATTCCAGGCTGTCTGATAGTATGTCCGTGACCTCGACATTAGTCAAGTTTTTGCATGGATTTGGTATAAAGACTCTGAACCGCACAGTATCGCCGACATCGACGTTGATCAAATCAACCCATTCTCCAGCTGTTTCGTCAAAGACCGTTTTGTTGACCTTCATAATTGATTCGATTATCGGTGGCTCGATATATGCATTCATCGTCTCAATCCCGCACTCACCATATCTTATCCTGAACCAGCCGTTCTCTCCCCAACTAGTGTTCCAGCTATTCTTGCATATCCAGTAGTGCTCGGTGTCGTTATATCCGACCATGTTGACCAGATGGTAGTCTGTAAAGTTTCCCCAAACGTGCTCGTAAATGCCTCCAGTGTAGTCGAAGAAATCCTCATATACTTCCATTCCTGTTACGATTGGCGCATCGAGCAGATGTCCTTGTACCTCCCACGTTGATGGTGGTACCCAGTCCCAATCCGTGATCTGCCATGTCCTGCAATCGGCATCAGCACAAGCATCACTACACGGAATTGTATCGTCTGCCTGATAAGGGAAGCATGCCTCGTCAACTGTTCCAGTATCTCTCAACCAGTTCATTATCAAAGGATAATACCATCCGGTGCAGTCACCATCTGTACACGAGAGTAGATACTGCTCTGATAGATCTATATCGGCTGTGGGATCATCTTTCTGTATGTTAATATGTGATTCCATCGAGCAAAGTGAACCGAAAGCCCAGCAGCTTCCACAGGATCCCTGGTCCCTTATCGGCGTTGTCCAGTCGCCACTGTTATTCCTCCAGTCGAATGCATCGGGATATGCCGGCGCTCCAGTAGTATCAACAAGATAGGCGTTTTTCGTGGCTTGGCTTACCATCCAGAGATTACCAGCAGCATCGCATGCAAGACCTCCAGCAACCCAACAATTCGTCAAATACTCAGGATGCGCAAAGCACTGGATTACATTATGCGTTACGAGGTTTACCTGATAGAGCATGTCTGGACACGCATTTGTACCAATCCAGAGTGTTCCATCCGGTGCGAATGCAAGACCGGCTATCGCCCTCACCGGATCGGGTGGTGTGAATTGGTCGATAATCTTTCCCGGGTTAGCCCCCGTGGGTCCCTGGATATGGTAGACGATGCCGTCGTTCCAACCCCCAACATAGAAGGTATCGGTTCCAGCATCGTATGCAAGCCCGCGCTGCGAGGTGGCATTCCATATACCATCAGGGTCGCAGATAGTGCTCAACACGTTACCATTTGCAGGATCGAGTTCATAGATGCAATTGTCACCGACGACATTCACCTGCCACAGTGTACCAGTGTTACTGTTCCATGCAAAATCAGCAGGCCAAGCACCTGCCCAGGGCGTGTTAAAACTGCTGAGGTATGTGCCTGTTGTTGTGTACTCATAATCCTTGAGTTCGTTTGGGTCTGATATCCAGACATCTGAATCATCGAATCCAACGCCCCAAACATAAGTGTTAGT
>DASC01000137.1:0-7590 GCA_002503595.1 Candidatus Methanogaster sp. UBA203
CACTTGGTTTTCAGACAGTGCCGTATTACAGTATCATTCAAAAACAGATTTAATAAATCTGCAGGATGGTTTGTAAGATGGAGATAAATGAAATACCGGATACACTCAAGTCGATCATTAAGAATGCGGCAGAGAAATTGGGTGGTGCTGCAAAAAGAGAATATGTTGCTAAGATTACCATTGAATTGCTGGGTGGGAGCGCTCGTAAAGCAGAAAGTGAAGTTGGTTGGAGCAGAGATATGGTTAAGAAGGGTATGGGGGAGTTAACTACTGGTATTGGATGTGTGGATAATTATTCCGCCCGTGGAAACAAGAAGACCGAGGAAAAGATGCCCGAACTCAAGGAGGGTATACGATCGATAGTAGATCCGAAGAGTCAGACTGACCCCAATTTCCAGACATCTTTTGCATATACAAGGATAACGGCAAAAGCAGTTCGACAGGCACTGATTGATGAAAAAGGCTACACGGATGAGGAATTACCCTGTGAAAATACGATACGGAACATCCGCTACCGTTTGGGCTATCAACTGAAGAGGATCCAAAAGACCAAGCCGATTAAGAAGATTCCTGAGACTGATGCGATTTTTGAGAATGTTGATGAAGCAAATCGTCAGGCAGACGAGGATCCAGAGACTCTGAGAATCTCGATTGACGCTAAAGCTAAAGTGAACATTGGAGAGTTTTCCAGAGGTGGAAAATCCAGAGAAGAAGAACCGGAAGAGGCTTCAGACCATGATATGAATCCTGAGATAAAAATGGTTCCTTTTGGTATATTTGAACCAACAACGGACCATATATCGATTGTATTCAGCACCTCGATTGAGACCAGTGACTTTGTTGTGGATTGCCTGGAATTATGGTTGGATGGAAATAAAGAACGGCATGCGAATATTGGAAAGTTGGTCATAAATCTGGACAATGGACCGCACGTAAATAGCCATAGAACACAATTTATCAAAAGAATGATCGAATTTGCTGATAAAACAGGATTGAGAATCCATCTGGTTTATTATCCCCCTTATCACAGCAAATACAACCCGATTGAACGATGTTGGGGGGTTTTAGAGATGCATTGGAACGGCACACTCTTGTCCTCAGTCAATAAAGCTATCAGATGGGCTGAAACCATGACATGGAACAGTGTGCATCCTACAGTCCATCTTATCGATAAAGTTTATCAGAAAGGAGTGAAATTGACAAAAGAAGCGATGAAAATCTGCGAAGAGCGGGTCAAAAGATTGGGAAATTTACCAAAGTGGGATGTTACAATCGAGCCTGCCGGCTGGTAGGTTATTTATTGGGCGCTGCCCAACAACCCATACAGATAATTGAAGAGGTAGCAAGGGCTCTTAACATGGGTCGGGAGAGATTGGAGATGGAAAGCCTTAAAACATTCTTGGGAAAGGAGTTGATAGGCATAGAGGTAGAGATATACAAAATCGGTGCTAAACATGGAATAAGATCCATCTTCGAACTGGATGAAAAGTTGAAAAGTGGGGCAATTACCGAGGAAGATATGATAGATGACTTTATGGAACTTGATTATCTGGAATCCAGAAGAGATGACCTGTTAAAAGCGATGGGGAAAGTTCAGTGGCAGATTTAAGTAAACTGAAGAGAATTGTCGATATAGAATACAATGATATAACAAGGGATTCGAGTATTCATCATGATACTGACATTCCGCAGGTCACCATCCATTTTTCATAATTTCTACTGATAACGGTTTTAAATATCCAAAAAATATTATTTTTATATTGTAGTGGCACAACCTATCCAATTTCAACAGGGGATGCTTTACATGGTTATGTAAAAATATACATTATAATAAAGCAATTATCTTCAAAAACCCAAAATCATAATCAGTAGCCACTATTCACCATTTGCAAAAATAGATCTTCTTACAAAACACGTGCGGAATGTAAGATGATAAGCTCAGAGTGTTCATAAGAGATGGTTCGATAGTGGATATCTGGTTTTCAAAGAAGATACCGGGTCGTTTCTCATATCACTGGGAGAGAAGGCAGATCGATGGGAAGATATATCGCCATGACAATTTCCCGGACCCTCGATGGGAAGAAGTCGCTACGTTCCCCAAACACTTTCATGATGGTTCACAAAATAGAGTACATGAGAGCAAAATAAATGACGATCCCACCTCTGGTGTTCGTGAATTTATGGATTTTATAAGGAAGATGCTGAAATAAACTGACATTCCGCACGTGTTTTTGTAAAAAGATATATTTTTACAAATGGTGGATAGTGGCTACTGATCGTGATTTTGGGTTTTTAAGATAATCGCTTTAGTATAATTCATATTTTTACATAAACATGTAAAGCAGTCACTGTTGAAATCGGATAGGTTGTGCCACTACAGTATAAAAATAATATTTTGTGGATATTTCAAATCGTTATCAGTAGAAATTATGAAAAATGAATGGCGACCTGCGGAATGTCAGATAAAAACTCTTCACAACTTCTGCCGCGTCCACCTCGATCACATGCGCTATTCACTCCAGAAAAGTCACTGCAGTCTTTCGATACATGTCCACCCCCCCGGACATCCCCGGGATATAATCCGATGCATTCGCAGCCCTCACCGTCACCATATCCGCACCATCACCGATCAGCATAACCCGTTTCCACGCATCCACATTCTCATCATACGTCCCCTCATGCACATAAATCGTATCCTGCCCCTGCGTCACAGGTCGCGTCCTGGATCGGTGTGCCCGCGCCTGAGACTACGCATCCCACTCAGCACCCGCGTCCACCCCTGCACTGGCATCTGCACCAGCACCTGAAACGAGTTTATGCGCCTCGCACCCTTGCCACCACTCGATCCCTCTTCTCCGCCGCCTCTGCTGCGGCATGGTCAACAGCCGCACACATCCGCTCGTAATCCTCTGGCGCTGCCTCACCGACCAGTTTCTTGATCGGAGTGTATGCAGATTCCCGAAATCGCGGCGTGAAATCGTGGACCTCGCCATCGATGACGAGTTCGGCACCCTCGCCCTCGCACACCTCGCCAACCACATCGATCCTGACCCCTGCACCCCTGATCGCATCCATAATATCGGGTGCAGCGTCAGGCGGCGCGATCAAGAGAAGCGCATCGAGCGACACCCCAAGATAATCGATCTCAAGCGACTCAAGCATCGAAAGAACTCTCGGATTCACTAAATTTCGCATCTTCTCTTCATAAAAGACCAGTTTCACTCTGGCGGTTCTCGATATCTCCCTGGCATCGCCGCGTACTCCGCCATTGGTGACATCGGTCATCGCATGGATCCTTCCCGGGAGATCAGCCGCAAAGAGCGCCTCGCACGCCTCTATGAATGTGATGTTGATCGTCTCATCAACGACATCATGCATCTCGTAATAGAGCGCAGCAGTCGAGATTGTGCCGCCTCCTGCACCTTCGGTCATCAGGATAACATCGCCTGGCGCAGCATCAATGCGTGCTGTGAGATCGCTGGCGATCCCGACCGCACCGACGCCGCCGGTCATCCGATCCCCGATCACCATGTCGCCACCGATCCGAAGCGTGCTTCCGGTTACAAGCGGCACATGCGTCAGTTCGGCGACTGCTGATATGCCTGCGATGTGATCGAAGATCTTCCCGACATCGCCGTCATCAGCGATGTGGATGTCTGACAGCATCGCAACCGGGCGTGCGCCCATCACATAGATGTCCCGGAGTGCGGCACGTGCGACATGAAACCCTGCAAGAAACGGGAAATCGCTTAACCGTGAGTGGATGCCATCGATGTTCAAAACGACGTACCGGTCCTGCTCCTCTTGCCCTGAGATGCGCACCACGCCCGAATCATCGAGGTGTGACGAATCAACGATGGCATCGGTCTTTCCGATCACCTCAGCGATCTTCTCGTGCGCATAAAAATCGCCGGCACCCCTTGACCCGACACCGAACTCGCCCATCGTAACCCCTGACGCGATCGGGACGAGGATCTCTCCTGAGGGGCGGAGCGTGGCATGCGCTTCTGCGATCGTTGCGCTGGCGATATCACGCGCTCTCTTCCGGGAGATGTTTTTGATCTCGAGTATCCGGTCGGTAAGTTTCTGTTCGATGTCCGGGTCGCGCCTGGTGAGCCCTCGTTTTGCGTATCCCTCGATGTCCATCAGCCAACCCTTGCGCTGCGATCACATAAGATGTTCGTTAGCTACGAAAGTGAGTCCGAACAACCCGGCGGTACAATCAGATTTTTCGACGAAAAGACTTCCGATTTTCAGACAGTACCGTTTCGGGTACGATGCAGGCGACTGAAAGACTAATGACACGACCCGAAGAGGTACGAACCGAGGCTTTTTTTATTTCTCCCGGTCGGTTGAAAAACATGACGCCAACCCGACAATACGGGTGCAGTTGGATTGGTGGAATCAGTGGAATCAGTGTTCATCCGTGGCTGATATAAATTTTAGCCACAGATTTACACAGATTCCACAGATTAAAAGTATAAACGGATTTGTAGACCAATAGCACTCCATTCTTGGCAGTTGCACTTACCCGAGAAAATCCGATGTTTCCAGAAAATAATAAAAACCCTCTACGAACCCATAACAGCACTTATATAGCACAAACGCAGAAATATTGTGATCGGCATGAATAAACGACTTAGTATCTGCATCGTAATGGCATTGATCCTTGTCAGCAGTGGCTGCATAGACCCGGATAGCGGCGGCAATGCAGCGGTAGTCAAAGAAGGCGACCAAGTTTTAGTGGACTACACCGGAAGACTGGATGACGGTACTGTTTTTGACACATCTGTGAGGGACGTTGCGATCGAAACCGGAGTATACAATCCGAATAGGGATTATCAGCCGATTGGATTCACGGTCGGCGCAGGGCAGATGATTAAAGGGTTCGACAGCGGTGTCGTCGGCATGGCTGTAGGCGAAGAGAAGACTCTGACCCTATCGCCGGAAGACGCTTATGGCGTCCACCGCGAGGATATGGTCCAAACCGTTCCGGTCGAAGAATTGAGCGCTGTAGGCATCACGCCTGCGCTCGGTGAAAAGCTCACCACCGGTTTGGGGCAGGTAGGCACCATAACAAATCTCACAAATACGAGCGTTGTGATCGATTTCAACCACCGACTTGCAGGAAAGACGCTGATCTTTGATGTGAAACTCGTTTCTATCGGCAGTGAATATGTGGTGGCTGGGGCTGATGGTGCTGACAGCGACAAGGGGGGCACTATGGCTGATATGACAGAGAAGACCGGGGAAGAGAACCGGATCGCTGATATCGAGACGAGTATGGGGACGATGACCGTGGAACTCTACGAAGAGCGGGCGCCGAACACCACCTCGAACTTCATCGAACTGGCAAATCGCGGATTCTACAACAATCTGATCTTCCACCGCGTGATCGACGACTTCATGATTCAGGGCGGAGATCCGAAAGGCGATGGCACAGGCGGCTCTGAAAAGACGATTAAGCTGGAGACACATCCCGAGCTGACCCATGTCGATGGCGCGGTTGCCATGGCGCGATCACAGCATCCGGACAGTGCATCCAGCCAGTTCTATATCTGCGATGGAGCGCAACCCAGACTCGATGGGCAGTATGCGGTGTTTGGCAGGGTGACTAACGGGATGGATGTCGTGCGCGCGATTGCACAGGTAGAGACTGACTCCAGAAACAGACCCCTAAAGAATGTCACGATTACCCGGATCACTATCAGGAATCGTAAATAGTCTTCACACGCCAGTCCTTCGCAGCAGCGCCCTTATCCGCGCTTTTAGTTCCAGCGGATCGAATGGCTTCGTGACGTAATCCTCTGCGCCGATCTCGATGCCAAGCACCTTATCCTTGATCTCGCCTTTTGCGCTTAACATGATGACTGGGTTGTGCCTCGTTGCCGGGTCCTCCTTTAGCCTCATGCAGACCTCGTACCCATTCAGTTTGCAGCATCAGATCGAGGAGAATCAGGCCAGGCGTCTCATTGCTGACCTTTCGAAGCGCTTCCGTGGCATCGGCAGCGCCCCCACCACCGCGTAGTTGTCTGCCTCAAGCGCCCGGGTCAGCGGGAGTAAGGTGTCTGGCTCATCATCAACGACTATTATCCTTGTTCTGGTATCAGCGAGTCTGCTGATCTGCTCTTCCAATTATCCTTCCGTGATGCCAAGTTTTTCTGCGAGCGTTGCACTCGGAGTCGCATCATCCTGCTCCAGTATTGCGAGAATCTCTCTATCAGTATCGTCGAAGTGTTATTTATCTCACCTGTAACATCTCTTCGTTCCTGATATGCAAACTCTTACCTTCCGTGTCCGAATGGACAGAAGTTGTTGAACGGGCATATCGCACTGAACGGACAAAAACCGGGTCGATCCCTGTTTCTGCCAAATATTAAAGCCCCCACAGATAGGACAGTCGCAATGATCGCGATTATAGGGATCCACGGTATCGTAAATGGGATCATGCCGTTTACTTCCAGCAGCCAGGCGATACCCCCGAGCAGCAGCAGAGCAACGGTGAATACCGGGAACCCAAATCTTCCTGACATGTTATCGATCACCCTTCCAGTTTAACAGCGGTTCCATAGACCAGTATCTCGGATGCCCCAGCCATGACCATCGAGGTCGTGAACCGCACGCCCACGATCGCATCCGCATCCAGCCCCTCTGCATCCTTAATCATACGCTTGAATGAGATATCCCTCGAGTCATCCATCATCTCGGTGTATTCCTTGATCTCGCCGCCGACCACGTGCCTGAGTACTGCTGCGATGTCCTTGCCGATGTGCTTTGCACGTATCACATTCCCTTTCACAAGACCGAGCGTCTCTGCGATCTTCTTTCCCTTGATTGTCTCGGTTGTTACGACTATCATATCCCTTCCTCCTTGATTGCTCTCAGTCTATCGCGTATCACATATATAAACGCAAGCCCAAGTCCGATAACGATGAGCGCGAGTGCGATCTTGATGATGGGTGGGAGATCCGATCCCGCGAGATGGTAGATCCCGTAGGATGCAAGGATCGTTATCCCGACCCCAAGCAGAGCAAGCCCTGAAAACAGGAGTTTGTTCATGAGGGGTTGTATGTGGATGCGCTATATAAATCCTTTGTTATTCACTATTCACTCATTCACCCATCCGCACGATCGATTGCGATCCTCTCGACTTCGGAAACTTGCTTAAGAACGGTAGCATCGCCGACAATCCTCCCAAAGACGTTGACCGCGCTTGCAGGGCGTATCTCATCGCCCTTGCTTGCCAGAGTCGGTCCAAAGAAGATGCAGAATGCGTTCTGCGGCAGCCAGTACCCGAGATCGCCGATCTCGACGAGTTCCTTCTGGTTCTCTTCCGGTGCGATCATTGATGTCGAGAAGTATATCTCACCGCCCCACCTGCTCACAATGCCTGTTATCGGCAGCGCTCCAAGGATTGCGGATGTGGTCTCAGGACAGAGATCATCGAAGAGTTCCGCCTCAAGTTGGGTATCTCCTGCGTCCCCTATAACGATCCTAATCCGTAACTACTCAGGTATATTGATCGGTCTCCTGATTGCGATCCTGTATTTTCTGGCAAGAAAAATAACCGCGGAGGGCGCAGAGGAACGC
>DASC01000137.1:7650-13370 GCA_002503595.1 Candidatus Methanogaster sp. UBA203
TTTAGGTACCTGAGTAGTTACCCTAATCCTTGCTAACGACATCACCATCCGGCTCGAGTTCAGTAAAGATCTGCCCCTCGAAGGAATACACCGCTGCGCCGGTGAGCCATGCATCAGGGAGCAGTCCCGCTTTTATGCAGGTCTGGCTGAGAAACTCCTCCGCGTCAAAGCCCCATTCCGTAGCCACCTGCGGCAGTAGCAGCCCCTGATAGACGCCCTTTCTGACGATGAGCCCGTGCCTTCCGACTTCGACATGTTCCGGCAGATCCGAAGGCATCGCATCGATCTTCACAGGAGGTGTAAGTACCGTCACCTCCACGATGATCTCTTCCATCTCCTCGTATCTGACAGGCGGAAATCTCGGGTCACGCACCGCAGCACTCACAGCAGAGTCCAGAATCGCATCCAAAAGCTGCATGACCGGCTCCGGATAGCCGATGCAGCCGCGAAGGTCTCCGTTCCTGTGCAAGGTAACGAATACGCCTCGCTTCTCCCCAAACACCTCTGGCAGGTCGCCGGTTTCCACAACTTCTCCTGAGAGGTGGGCTTTTATCGCTGAGCGTGCCAGTCTGACCGCAATGGTTCCCTCATCTCTGTTGAGCATCGATATATCATTGCCATGAACTCTACATATACTTTGTCAGGTCTTGTCAGGCAGGGGNNGGGGATGTCACCTTATGCTGCGTTCGGATCAGGAACCCCGGACCATCGAAACCCACCGCTCGATCATTGCAAACTCATCCGGCGTCAGCACAGACCTGGGATGGAAAAGTTCAAGTAGTTGACAGTAAATCATAATGATTGTGAATCAACAATTTACAGGACGGTTCGTAAACCGTGATCGTGAACTGGGATACCTCAACAGCAGGCATGAAAGCGGGAAACCGGAATTCATAATAATCTACGGGCGGCGCAGGATCGGTAAAACCCGTCTGATCACAGAATTTCTCCACGGAAAGGCAGGGATTTACTTTCTGCCCGCGGAATACAGCGAATCCGAGAATATCATGATGTTGCAGCGGCAGATGGGGGATTTCCTCGGAGAAGACTCATTCATAAAAATGAGAATCGGCGGGTTCGAAGAGTTGTTTGACGAGTTTTTCAGGTGGTATCGCGGCGAAGAGCGGATCGTGTTCGCAATTGATGAATTTCCATACCTCATAAAGCTAAACCGGGGCATACCGTCGTTTTTCCAGAGAATATGGGATCTGAACCTGAGCAAGCGAAATGTAATGCTCATACTGAGTGGTTCTGACATCGGGATGATGGAAACAGAAGTTCTCGGATACAAATCCCCATTATACGGCAGAAGAAGCGGGCAGTGGAGACTCGATAAATTAAATTTTGAGCATCTGGCAGATTTTTTCCCGAAATACACAACTGACGAGCTTATTCGAGTCTACGGATGCATGGACAGCATCCCTGAGTATATTCTGAAGTTCTCACCCGATCTTGACCTCTGGGAAAATCTCCGCACAAATTTCCTGTCGAAAGGCAGCTTCCTATACGAGGAGGCTGACATTCTACTCCGGGAAGAGTTTAGAGAGCCGCGAAATTACATGTTTATCCTCAAAACTATCGCAGAAGGAAGCAGAAAACTTTCCGAGATCGCAAACGCCACCGGCATCGACAAAGGCGCGCTGTCACGCTACCTCCACAATTTAAGACGTGTCGGGATCGTCGATTCCGAACTTCCTGCCACCGTCGCGGGCAAGTCCAAGCGATCGTTGTACAAGATAAAAGATAATTATTTTAAATTCTATTTCAGGTTTGTACTACCGAATAAGAACAATATCGAGGCTGAAATCGATATCACACCAAAAATAGAGAAGGAATACGATCAATATCTTGGATTCGTCTTTGAAGAGCTGGTACGGGATCTTATCATACGGAGAAGGCTCGACATTGGCTTTTTACCTGACGATTGTGGAGCATGGTGGTATCGTGGCGATGAGATCGATATCGTTGCCACCGGGGCTGATACGGATGGTGCCAGGCAGTTGTTCATCGGCGAGGTGAAATGGAGTAACCTCTCACGGCACGATGTAACAAGGATACTGGACGATCTACATCGCAAATCCGACTTGATCAGGTGGCACAATGATGCGAGACGCGAGTATTACGGGATAATCGCAAAACGGATCGAGGACAAGGAGACGTTGCGGAGTGGTGGCGTGTATGCGTTTGATCTGGGGGATATTCTCAAGCCCTGAGTGACGTTACGCCCCACCAGCTACCACCCCCACCCACCTCTCGATCATCCCAAGCCCATCCGGCGTCAGCACAGACTCAGGATGGAACTGCACGCCCTCGATCGGACGCCGCTTGTGCCTGATCCCCATGATGACGCCGTCAGGACTGTGTGCCACAACCTCGAGATCCGGCGACACCCGATCCACAGCAAGCGAATGATACCTGCCGCCAGTAAACGGATTCGGAAGACCCGCGTAGATCCCGACCCCGTCATGATAAATCTCAGACGCCTTCCCGTGAACCGGACCCACAGACGCGTGCCCGACCGTGCCCCCAAACGCAATATTGATCGCCTGGCATCCCAGGCAGACGCCAAGCAAGGGAACCTCGCACTCGCGTATGATCTCGATGCACGATCCGATATCCCGGGGATCGTTCGGATTTCCAGGACCAGGCGAGATCACGATCCCAGCAGGGTCGATTTCTCTGACTTCCTCAAGCGTTATCGTGTTCGGGACGACCACAGTGTCCGGTTCGAAGATCGAGACATACTCGACAAGATTCCATACAAACGAGTCCTTATTATTCACGAACAATATCTTCATTCGATCACCTTCATCATCGCAGCCATCTTGCGCTCGGTCTCCAGATATTCGTACGTGGGATCCGAGTCGGCAACGATTCCAGCCCCTGCCTGAATTAGCATCCGGTCTCTGGAAAGCACAATCGTCCTGATCACGATTGCGAAGTCAGCATCCCGGTTCCATGTGTAATATCCAACGCCACCCCCGTAAATCCCGCGGGCGTCCTTCTCGAGTGCGTCGATGATCTCCATCGCACGGATCTTCGGCGCACCGGATAGCGTGCCCGCGGGAAAGATCGCGCGTGTCGCATCGAACGCATCAGAGTCGTCGCGCAGTATTCCTGTAACCGTGCTCTCGATGTGCTGGAGATGCGAGTACTTCCGCACAGTCATGAAATCCTCGACCCGAACCGTTCCCGGCTTCGATACCATCCGCACATCGTTTCTGCCGAGATCGACGAGCATCACATGCTCTGCCCGCTCCTTTTCATCGCTCAGCAGTTTTTTGGCGAGTTCTGCGTCTTCCGCATCGGTTTCGCCCCGCGGGCAGGTGCCAGCGATCGGGTTGCTGATCAATTTTCGGTTGTGAACCGTAAAGAGCGTTTCGGGGCTCGCACCAACGATTTTAGTCTCCCCGAATTCAAATAGATACATGTACGGGCTTGGATTGACATCCCGTAACCTCGTGTACAGTTCTACCGGGCTGTATCTGTTCGTCGCCTCGTATCGTCTGGACAGCACGACCTGGAAGATGTCGCCATCGACGATGTGCTGCTTCGCTATTCCAACCATCGTCTCGAACTCGTCCTGCCCCGTATTCGCGGTCATCTGACCGTGCCCCCCTCCCGAGGTCTGCTCTCCAGAATTAAGTTCTTCCGCCCTTTGGATAGTTGATATCATAGCTGCTGCATCAGATTCAGCGTTCCGGTACATTCTCGCAATCTCATCTCCGCTAAAATCCTGTAAAAATGGAGTTAAGATGATATAAACCTCGCCGGTCAGGTGATCGAAGACAACGGTATGTGTAATGAGCATGAACTGCGCATCCGGTGTTGTTGCATGATCGCGTCGTCCGATATCCAGCCAGCAGTCGTATACGATGTCGTAACCATGATACCCGATCGCACCGCCAGAAAACACCTGCCGATCAAAGTTTTTCGTGCAGATGCAGGGCACGCTTGGTATGATCGGCTTTAACGCATCCAGAACGTCATATTCCGGACGTATCACGCCACTCTCGTGCATATCTGATAAATCTGCCTCGATCTGTCTGATAAGCGGCGTCGATCGCTCATACTGGAGTGAGATGTCCCTCCCGCTTATCGTGATGACCGCGTCCGGATCAGAGCCCACGAACGAGAACCGTGCATGATGCTTCTCCTTTTCCACAGACTCGAGCAGATAGGAGTACTTCGGACTCTCTGATTTTAGCACGGTGTACAGGTCGATAGGCGTGCATCGCGCGGTCGTTTTTGCGATCAACTGGATGATCGCGGGCGGTTCTATCGACTCGAGAAGAGCGGTCAGTTCCAGTGGGTTCGGGGTTATCATCGCATTCACCGTATAACTTTGTACAATAATGTCCATAGTTGTACATCATATTTAAAGATTGCTCTGGTGCCAAGTCGCCAGCCCGGACATTGAGACCCACTAACCCATCTTCCGCTCCGGATACGGCAATATCCCACAAAAAGTCCGACCGGTCTGCCGCAAACAATCTTTTAACCCGCCGTGCCAGAGGGAGTATCATGACCATCCACCACCTGAGTACCCCGCTTACCCTCTCTGATGTTACCAGATTACGTGCAGGCGACCTTGTGTACCTGAACGGGACGGTCATGACGGTTAGGGACAGGGCATGCAACCGCATACTGGGGGCATCGGAGGCATCAGAGATTCCGTTCGATCTCGAGAATGCCGTGATCTACCACTGCGGACCGATTGTCAGGGGAGCGGATGGGTCGTGGGAGGTGATCGCGGCAGGTCCAACCACGAGTAGCCGGTTGAATTCGCAGACCACAGATATTCTGGATCGATTTGGCGTCCATGCCATAATTGGCAAGGGTGGGATGTCGATCGCTGATGCGATGCGGGATCGGTGCGCGTATCTTGCATACACCGGCGGGTGCGCGGCAGTGGCAGCAGATCATATCAGCTCGGTGCGCGGCGTGTACTGGATCGATCTTGGCATGGCAGAGGCGGTCTGGGTGCTGGAGATGCGTAATTTTGGACCGCTCATCATTGGAATCGATTCGCATGGGCGAAATCTCTTCGATGAGGTGCAGAGAAGGGCAGAGAAGCGGCTGTCAGCGGTAGTTTGAGTGGATGGCGAATGCCTGCTTCGCGGTCTGCAGAAGATTCCATAGATTTTCTCAGGTAAATTGTGGCTGAGATCGAACATAGACGTGGCGATATCAGAAATCTTTATATACAACGGCTGCTGATGTTATGCTATCACCTCCATTTTCGTGGTCAGATATCTTCTGACCACGTTGTATTTGATGGAGACGGAAGATCGTTCCGTCTGACATTGGTCCTGATATTTGGTTAATTCCGATCGGTAGTGAAAACCAATCAATTCCAAAAAAGTGTGCTTAATTCTGGTTGATCCTGCCAGAGGTTACTGCTATCGGAGTTCGATTAAGCCATGCGAGTCTAAAGGTTTCTTCGGAAACCTTGGCGGACTGCTCAGTAACACGTGGATAACCTACCCTTGGGACTGGGATAACCCCGGGAAACTGGGGATAATACCGGATAGATCAAGGATGCTGGAATGCACCTTGATCCAAAGCTCCGGCGCCCAAGGATGGGTCTGCGGCCTATCAGGTTGTAGTGGGTGTAACGTACCTACTAGCCGACGACGGGTACGGGTTGTGAGAGCAAGAGCCCGGAGATGGATTCTGAGACACGAATCCAGGCCCTACGGGGTGCAGCAGGCGCGAAA
>DASC01000128.1 GCA_002503595.1 Candidatus Methanogaster sp. UBA203
CAAATGATATTCTGACGCTTACGAGGGATGCATCTGGTATATCAGAGGTCACTGTTGACTGGTTTGTAATTCGTTTCACCGATAATACGACAGTTCAAACGGGGAATACATCATGGTCGGGTGCCTCTGCCACCACCCAGACTATAGCCCCGATCAACACATCAAGCACATGGCTTTACTTCACTTCGAGAATGGACAGTAACGGATTGGCTCATACCTCGATAAAAGGAGATATAACAAACCAAACGACATTGACCTTTTCCAAGCACTCTGATTCAACAGCAGGCACGAATTGCGTGAGATACTTTGTGATAGAGTTTTCAGATGGTAGTGGTGCAACTGTCCAGAGTGGAACTGCCCCAGCAGGTTCTGGCGATTCAACAGTAGATATAGGAATAGCAGCAGTTAATCGCAAAAGGGCGCTTGCATTTGTCACGAATGATTGCGAAGAAACAACAACTGCTTATGCAATCCCCTACTGGATCAGTTACTTTACAGCCGACAATAACCTGAAGATGCAGCGATGGTACACAGGAGAACCAGTCGTTCATAAATGGCAGGTTGTGGAGTGGCCTGAAGGAACGTCTGTCGGGATAGCGGACACATCTGTAAACTGGCTCGAATGGCAGGCAAAGATCGATAACTCACTCGACGATTCGATCGGCAGCTTCAATCCGATCAGCACCTCCATCGATGCCCTCACAGCAGACGGTATGACAGCGATTGATGAGGGGCTTTATGAGGCGAACAATGCGCTCTACGATTACTTTGCCGCAGTATCAAAACCAATCGAGAACGGTACGATCGTCCTGGTGACAGACGGCATCGACGATGTGGGCTACCACTCGATGATCGCAGAGGCAGAACGTGCGGCAGCAAACAACACCACCATATTCACGGTCGGATTCGGCTCTGACATCGATGACAGGGTACTCCGGCAGATCGCAAACATCACAGGCGGGGAATACTATTTCGCTCCGAACGCAACGGTCTTAAAAAACATCTTCGTGGGCATCGCAGGCGAACTTGGAAACTTCACCGCGCCCGAGCCGAGGATCGATATACGGATCGGAAACAATGCCACCGTCGAGGGCACGTTCGCGAACGTGACATACATCAACAACAGTGCAATCGTCACGTACTTCAATTGCACTCTTACCGATTGCTCGGAAGGGCAGTATGAGTATGAGTATTTGAACCCGAATGCCACATACATAGGAAACCGGACGATACTCTCGTGGGATATTGGAAACCGACCGGATCGCACCATAACAGTTGGGAGATACTGGAATGTGACATACCAACTGCAGATCGATGACGAGAGCGTAGGATACGTTCCCATAATCCTTTATCCATCGTGCGTCACTTATGAGGGTTCCGGAGGAGAAGGGAACTGCAGCAACAACCTTATTCCGAATGTTAACGTGGATGTGGCGGGCAATGGGACGCCTCCAAGCCCGAACCCTGCAAAATATATCGCCCTGGCCAACAAATCGGTATCTGGCGGACCTCCATTCCGACTATCCCCACAGACAGATACCGTACAGGAGTATGCATACCGGCTGACCGCGAGTCTCGAAGATGTGGATGAAAGCCCTGTCGAGTTCGGTACAGTCGTCGAGTTCAAAGCCACATCGGGCACGCTGTACAACTACACTTGTCACAACACATCAGGTCTGCTCAATGGAACGACAGGACTCGGGGGGGCTGCCATCGTGTGGTTATCTTCGGATGTGCCCGGCACGATCACGGTATGCGCATACCACACCACAGCAAACGACACCGAACTTACCCCTGCTTGCAATGTCGTGATCTTCCACTCGCTCGGGTCGCCGCCGATCATCCCGCCCGCTCCGCGTCCGCGTGGCGTGATCACGCTCGAGAGCGATCCGTTCATGACCGATTGGTTATCTTTATTATGGCGGAACCGATAGGAGATATCATGTGCGTAAGTGCAGAATCCCTCAGTTCGACAGAGTTCGAAGATCTGATACGCCAGAAACTTCCAACCGCCCTTCGCGATCATAGCGCGTTCAGATTCGAGATTATGGACATCATTGCAGAGGTCTTCGCAACCAAGGATAATTTTGAGCGGCTTTTGGAAGAGATCAAGGAGCTCAAAGAGGATGGCAACCGGCGATTCGAAGAGATCTGCCAGCGGTTTGAGAGGATTGATCAGCGGTTCGAGAAGGTTGATCAGCGGTTCGAGAGGATTGATCAGCGGTTCGATGAGATGGCTCGCAACCAGCGGGAGATTCAACTGACGGTCTCTGCGCTGGGTGGTCGTGTCGGTCATGGGCTGGAAGAGATCATCAAGCAGACGGTGGAAGAGTTTTCAGGACAGACATTCAAGAAGATCGAGCATCTGTGGCTAAGAGATGCGGAAGGGGGGGTGTACGGGGTGCCAGCAGATGTGGAGTATGATCTGTACCTTGAGGATACTGTGAATTATGTAGTAGAGGTAAAATCCCACACAAAACTGGGCGATGTGCTTAACTTCCGTCGCAAGAGCGCCTTTGCCGAGAAATGCCTTGAGAAGAAGATACAACCGATTATAATCAGCGTGAGCGTAACAGAGACTGCAAAAAAGAAGTGTGAGGAACTGGGAATCGATCTCATCGCCAGAAGTGTGGTTCAGAAGTGATTATTCTATGCAAGCGAGAATTGCGTGCAGGCAAGCATCCCGTCCGTACCGCGTCTTCGTGGTATGATCACACTGGAACGGGATTACCTCGACAGTAATCAGGGTAATCCTTTATGAGATTACTTATTTTCTTATTTTTCCAGTAGCCATTCGTTTGTTTTACATTCATGCCATCCATAAATTTTTATAAGTCAGGTGACAGATGTGAGAGCTATGGCGCTTACCAAACTTACCCCCAATCTGATGGTCGAGGATGTGAATCGTACCGTTGAGTTCTATCAGGAGGTTTTAGGTTTTGAATTTGTTATGGGCGTCATAGAAGAGCTTCAGGAGATTCTGACATCATATCAGCAGGATCGGTTGCTTGATTACGCGATGATGAAGTGCGGGAATGTAGAGATGATGTTTCAGGCGAAGAGAAGTTTCATAGAAGCGCTTCCGCTGCTGAGAGGCAGGGGGATCGGAGGCACCCTTACGCTGTACATGGAACTTGACAGCGTTTCGGAACTGTATGTAAGAATAAAAGATAAGGTCACGATCGTAAAGGATCTGCACACTACCTTTTACGGAATGCAGGAGTTTTACATCGAGGATTGCAATGGCTACATACTGGCGTTCGCAGAGGCGGCGTAAGATTCGAACTCCAGGAGATCAGGCGAGGTAACGGCTCATGAGAATATTTCAAGTAGATTCGTTCACCGACAAACCATTTACCGGGAATCCCGCCGGCGTATGTATTTCACCAGAGGATATTCCGGATTCCGAGATGTTAAATATCGCAAAAGAGATGAATCTTCCTGAAACTGCATTTCTTCAAGGAAATGGTGTGGGTTATAACTTGAGGTGGTTCACCTCCCATACCGAGATCGAACTTTGCGGTCACGCGACTCTGGCTTCTGCCCATATTCTGTGGGAGACTGGATACCTGAGCCCTGACGAGATTGTACGTTTTGATACGTTGAGCGGTGAATTAACAGCGAAAAAGAATGGTGAGTGGATTGATCTGGATTTTCCAGCCGAATACGAAACAAACGCAGACACCCCTGTTGAGATTGCCGATGCTTTAGGGGTACAACCGATATATGTTGGTAAAAACAGGTTTGATTACCTTGTAGAGGTTGAATCCGAAGAGATGGTGAGAAACATAAAGCCGAATTTTGATTTATTGAAGAAAGTTCCATCTCGCGGCATCATCGTGACGAGTAGAGCGGATACTGGTAAATATGACTTCGTTTCCCGGTTTTTTGCTCCGGCTATAGGGGTTGATGAAGACCCTGTGACCGGATCGGCTCACTGTTGTTTGGGACCTTACTGGAAATCTCGTCTCAATAAATCTCGATTCGAGGCTTTTCAATTGTCAGAGAGGGGTGGGGTTGTCAGAGTTGAGGTTAAGTCCGATCGAGTTATCCTGAGCGGTCAGGCGGTTACGGTGATTGAAGGGGAGATTATATTATAGGTGTGAACCTCTGTTTCATCGCAAGAGTTATTTCAGAACTGCATAATGCCTAAGCCTGCTGGCTGTGGCATCGATGAATCCTGCTGGGACTCATTGCAGGCGTATACCAATCGAAAATGGTAACTACTCAGGTACATAAAACACTATCATGAGACTTCACCTGTACCGGCACTACTTGACCCGGGGCATAATAGAATCCCAAAAGGATTCTATCGATGCCATGCCCGAAGGGCAGGCATTACCGGAACCAAACAGGGAATTTAACCGCAGAGGGCGCAGAGGAACGCGGAGGAGGCTAAAAACTCTTGCGTTCCTCTGCGCTTACTCTGCGGTTATTTTTCTTGACAGAAAGCACAGGATCGCAATCAGGAGACCAATCAGCATACCCGAGCAGTTACGAAAATACCGAAGAGGGATAAGAACATGAAGATAGGAATTATCGGCACTGGCAGGATCGGAGAAGCACTGATCAGAGGCGTGATTGCCGCAGACCTCTGCCAGGGCGACCGGATTTTTGCAAGCGACGTGGACGAGGAGAGACTGGACGCACTGCATTCCGAACTCGGGATCAACACATCCACAGATAACACGGATACCGTTGGCAACGCAGAGACGATCATTCTTGCCATAAAGCCGCAGATCATCGCTTCTGTGCTGCAGTCAGTGAAACCGCAGATCGGGGAAGAGCATCTGGTGATCTCGGTTGCAGCAGGGGTGCAGGTCCGGGCGATCGAAGAGAACCTGCCTGCCGGAGCACGCCTGATCCGAGTGATGCCGAATATCGCATGTACGGTCGGGCAGGCGATCTCAGCGATCTCAGCAGGTACTCATGCAA
>DASC01000202.1 GCA_002503595.1 Candidatus Methanogaster sp. UBA203
AGGAAAGGCAGAACGCCGATCACAACCGATTGTGGGACCGACAAACCAGCGACAACGGATAATTGTATAACTCCCAGGAGATAGATCGCTGCAAGACCCGCGATCATAGCGCCGATCGCGGCAAGCGTGCTTCTGCCAAACGTTTCGGTAACCAATCCCGTGACGAATGCGCCAGGGATAAATCCGATGAGATATCCACCTGTAGGCCCAAGAATGACCCCGATTCCCGACAAACCACCTGAAAATACAGGAAACCCAATGATACCGAGCATCACATACACGATCATGCTCATCCCTGCCCACTTGCTTCCAAGCAGCAGCCCTGCAAGCAGCACAAAGAAGACCTGGAGGGTGATCGGCACAGGGCTTGCCGGGATCGGGACTCTTATGAACGCGCCGATCGCGGTCATGGCTGCAAACATGGATGCATAGATCATCGGTCTTACGCTGGTCTGGTCATGCATGGTATCGATCCGATTGTTAACCTGTTCTGTGATAGAGGTTGACAGCAGTATTAAGGTTTGCGGATCGACGCGTCGGTTGCGGCTTATGGCGACCGGTGCAAGACATAAATCATGTGCATGCTCGAGTAACTTGCGGATAAGATCGGTGTAATCAATGTCAATGGCTGCGTCGCACGGTGGGTTCGATGCCGGTTCTGACCGTCACACCATCATGTTTTAATAGCATCATGCTAAAGTTAATTTTAACATCCGTTTAGTAATACACCAATCGGAGGTAACAACAAGACAATGAGCTCAGAAATGTGCATCGTATGCGGACTTCCCAAGGAACTATGCATCTGCGAGGAAGTAGCAAAGGAACAGCAATGGATCACAATCAAGGTGAAGCGGCGCAGATATGGAAAAGAGGTCACGGTCATCGATGGGATCGACTCACATGAGATCGATCTGAACGAACTTTCGACCTACTTGAAATCCAGATTTGCATGTGGTGGGACTGTGAAAAACGAGACCATAGAACTGCAGGGCAACCACAAAGACCGCATAAAGGATATATTGATAGATAGGGGATTTTCAGCCACTCAGATCAAAACATAACATCCCAACATGAAGCGAATCTATCTGGACCACGCTGCCACCACCGCGGTGGATCGCGAGGTCGTGCAGACGATGATGCCCTATTTTACAGAGACGTATGGCAACGCATCAAGTCTGCATTCATTTGGCAGGGATGCCAGAAATGCGCTCGATGCTTCAAGGCAGACAGTTGCGGACGCACTGGGCGCACACGCGAACGAGATCATTTTTACATCGGGCGGCACCGAATCCGATAATCTTGCACTGAAAGGAGTCGGGAAGGGGCATATCATCACCAGTTCAATCGAGCATCCTGCGATACTACGCACATGCAAGTATCTGGAGGATCATGGTTGCGATGTCACGTACGTGCCAGTCGATTCTTATGGCATGGTCGATCCGGGCGACGTTGAATCCGCGATCACCGATGACACAACACTGATCTCGGTGATGCATGCGAACAACGAGGTTGGCACGATCCAGCCGATCGGAAAGATCGGTTCCATCGCAAAGGATCACGGAATTCTGTTCCATACCGATGCTGTCCAGTCGTTTGGTAAAACAGAGATCGATGTGCAGAGGATGAACATCGACCTCTTATCAGTCTCCTCGCACAAGGTCTACGGACCGAAAGGGGTTGGCGCCCTCTACATCAGGAAAGGCGTCGAGATCGAACCTCTGCTGCACGGAGGCGGACACGAGATGGGCATGCGCGCAAGTACCGAGAACATTCCGGGGATCGTTGGCTTTGCAAAGGCGGCATCGCTTGCCATCGAGCGGTCCGAACAAGATACCAGACATCTAACAGGGCTGCGGGATATGCTGATTGCAGGAGTGATGGATTCCATCGATGACGTAACCTTAAACGGTCATCCGACAGAGAGACTCCCGAACAATGCGAATCTCCGGTTTGCGTTTGTGGAGGGTGAATCGCTCCTGTTGCATCTCGATATGAAGGGGATTGCGGTATCCACGGGATCTGCGTGCTCTTCGGCATCACTTGACCCGTCGCATGTGCTGCTTGCGCTCGGGCTTGCTCCGGAGGATATTCACGGATCGATCCGGTTCACGCTTGGTAGGGAGAACACTGAAAGCGAGATCAGCTATGTGCTCGAAGTGCTGCCAGAGATCGTCGGCAAACTGCGTGCCATATCGCCGCTTGCAGAGAGGTGACGAGAGATGGAGTACAGCGAGAAGGTGCTGGATCATTTCGCAAATCCACGAAATGTCGGTGAGATCTCCGATGCCGACGGGGTCGGGACAGTGGGCAATCCGACCTGCGGGGACATGACCACGGTATACATCAGGGTCAAGGATGGCAGGATCACTGATATCAAGTTCAAGACCTTCGGATGCGCCGCGGCGATCGCAACAGCGAGCATGACGACCGAACTTGCGCTTGGAAAGACGCTTGATGAGGCGCTTGCTATAGGCAGGAACGATGTTGCCGATGCGCTCGACGGGCTACCTCCTGTGAAGATGCACTGCTCAAATCTCGCTGCCGATGCGTTACATGCCGCGATTGAGGAGTGTATGGCGAAGTAAACCCGGGCGCGAAGATGCGTATATGGTTTGAGAAAAGATCGAGTTCACCCAACCCCTTACGCCAGAAATAATCTTCTCATACTCTGTTTTGCTGAGCCTGAAGCCGGCAGACATGAGGTCATCGATCGACCGCTTTAAATCGAGTTTCCCATCCTCTGCCGCCAATAATAATAGGCCGATCGTTCCGGTTATCTTGATTCCGAGCGATCCTGCGATCCGCCGACCATCACCGTCATCGAGGATCAATAACGCATTCTTTTCTCTCGCAAATTGCAAACAACAATCCTTCATCTCACATTCCGCACGTCGTTCCTCAAATATAATACTTTTCGCATTCTTTCCCATCAGGCTCAAAATATCCCATAACTCCTCAGTCATGTTCGCCAATTCCCTCACAGAATCCCCGCCAAGTCGAATTGTTGCTTCTGTGATCCCCCTGAACAGGAAAA
>DASC01000012.1 GCA_002503595.1 Candidatus Methanogaster sp. UBA203
AACTCAAGATACCAGAGAGCCATATTCCTTCCAGAGTTGTTCTGGGTTTTACGTACGGGAGAGAAGACCCGGACTATTGTGGTATTCCATCGGATTTTTGCGGTGCTTTCTGCCGTGATGCTATTAGATTTTGGATGCATGCATGGGCAGAATCATACTACAATTCAGACTACTTTGGTACAGATTTCCATCATGTGGATCCAAGAGCAAGTCTGTTAGAAGACCCAGGTTGGTATAAATCAAGCAACACGACTTGTATCTCACATATACAGGCATCTGCATATACCGGATGCTCAGATGATTATGAGAGTGATTGTGATTGGAGTTACGATGAGATTACATGCTCTAATGGGTTTATTGACGTTACCACCTCGACAGATGGTGGGTGTGACTCTGTTTACCATTGCCCGAGCGACATAGATGCGGATGGGATATGTGATAACTTTGATTCTGATAGAGATGGTGATGGCATCGAGAATGGTGTGGATGATACTCCATGTGGTGTTCCAGGAGGCTGGAGGGACTTCACTCCATCAGACTGGGTGGATGACCAGACTCCTGACTGCACGATAGAGGTAAGGGACATGGGATCTGGACCGGACGTCTCAACCGCTTACTACAAATATTCAAGAAACGGAGGCTATACATGGTACGGCTGGTTCTCTGCAGACTGCACAGGAATCGATGGGACCGCAGACTACCAGACGATAACCGCTGATTCTGTACCGTTTCATCAGGATTCTGGTACGCATAACGAGATCAAATTCAAGATAACAAACATGGGTGGGAATACAAATGAAAGCCCTTCGTATATCGTTAAGATAGATCATGCGAACCCACCAGAACCCACCACCTCATCTTCGACACATCCGGATGAGGATGAATGGTACTTTAACAATGATCCATCCTTTGTGTGGGAGACTCCCCCTGATCAATCCGGGATAGACGGTTACAGTTACGTGTTGGATCATTCCGGTTCAACGACCCCGGATGAGATCATTGACAGCACCGGAAACTCTGAATCATATACCGATGTAGCAGATGATATCTGGTATTTCCATGTCAGAGCAAAGGACAATGCTGGAAACTGGGGTAGTGCAGATCACTACAGGGTGAAGATGGGTAGCGGTGAAGCCAGCACGACAGACGCATGCATAGCGCTTCAAATCGTAGCGGGCAGCCGCGAATACGACTCACGCTGGGACGTCAGCGGCGACGGGCAGGTCACATCCCTCGACGCACTCATGATCCTGCAGGCGGCGGGTGGGGTGATAGAATCCGGCACTATGTGATAGTAATGGTGTTAGGCTCACCACGACTCCTGGATTTTACCTGACACCGGATGGTGCGGGCAGTTCCGGCGCGGCCGAGGGCTGAGGTACCGATCACTCCGTCTTTGGCAGAGATCACAAATCCCGGATGACTACCTGTTGTGATAGTCGATCAGCCTTAGAATCCCGCGCAGCGTGTAGACCTCCCTTGCGGTCAGTTCTGCACGCCCCAGTATCCGCCTCGTCATCAGCACGGTCTTCTGTCTCTTGTGTTCGGGATAGCCGAGATCGCAGAGCGCAGCTTCGATGTGGTCGTACAGCAGATCGAGATCGTGCCGATCCGCAAGCAAGACGCTCCCGCTCTCGATGTCGCACAACTCATACAGCACCACCGCGACAGCATGCGAGAGATTCATGATCGGGTACTCTTCGCTGGTCGGGATGCTTATCAGGAGGTCGCAGATCTTCAGTTCTTCATTCGTGAGCCCGTCATTCTCCCGCCCGAATACGATGGACACGGTTCCTGCCCTGCCGCTTAATTTCTCGCGCACTTCGCCCGGTGAATGCGCAGGCATCCGGATATGCCTTCCAGCGGTCTCCCCGCGCATCCCGGTCGTTCCGATGATGAGATCGGAACCGGCGATTGCTTCATCAAGTGTTTTGCAGATCAGTGCAGCATTCAGCAGGTCCCGTGCGTGCTGCGCCATCATCCACGCCTCAGAACCGATCGGGCAGGGATTCACGAGCACCAGATCCTGAAACCCGAAGTTCTTGAGAACGCGGGCAGTTGATCCGATGTTTCCCTCGTAGAGTGGCTCATTAAGGACGATTCGCATATGCAGGTCGTGCTTGCCAGGTGTGTCTTTGTCGTGGTTATTTCTGTGCATGGTTGGGTGTTGCCTGCAACTCCTGTCCGGAGTGTCTGATGCTACATGATACGGGTCGCAATAAGCGTATTATCTTTTGTGTTTGGGTCTGCCAACTCGGCAGAAAATCCGGCACTACGATAACCTGACCACCCTCTGCAAGGATTAATAATATATGCAATCCTACCCAGATATATTATCGGAGGAAATTTACATGTTTAAGGCAATCATCAGCGCAGAGGTATTGCAGGATGCGATCAAAGCGGTGTCAGCAGTCGTCGACGAGGCGCGATTCGAGATCGCTCCGGAAGGTTTGTCGGCTCGTGCAGTCGATCCTGCAAACGCGGCAATGGTCTCGCTCGAATTATCCAACGATGTGTTCACACTCTTTGAGGGGACAGAGGGTGAAATTGGTATCGACCTGAGTAGATTTGTTGAAATTCTTGGAATGGCAGACAGAAGCGGGGAGATCGAACTTGGGCTGGATCCTGATACGCATAAACTCGATATTAGTATGAGCGGACTTTCGTACACCTTATCCCTGCTCGACCCGTCCACCATGCGAAAGGCGCCATCGGTGCCTGCGCTCGATCTTCCAGCGGAGATCGCGGTTTCGGGTAGCGTCTTTAAGCGGATGATCAAGGCGGCTGAGATGGTGAGCGATCACATGAGCATGGGCGTGCACGATGGCGTCTTCTTCATGGAAGCGACTGGCGACACCGATCATGTCAGACTCGATCTGACCGGCTCGGATCTGATCAGCATCACTCCCGCTGAGGTCAGGTCGCTCTACTCACTGGATTATCTGACTGATATCAGCAAGGGTGTTGGCGGTGCAGGCGAGGTCGTCATCGACCTGGGGCGCGATCTCCCGGTGGTCATCAAATTTGAACCAACGGGCGGCGACTGCAAGATCAAGTATGTCCTTGCACCGAGAATCGAATCCGATTGATCAACAATGACAAACCACACCATAACGAGAATCGAGGGCAATCAGGCACTGACATTCACAAGTGATATCACCATCCATATCTTGCAGGATATCGAACTCCACTCCCCTATCCTGATCGAGGGGCTGCCCGGCGTTGGGCATGTCGGCAAACTGGTTGCCGAGCACCTGATCGACGAACTCCAGGCAGAGCGGATCATTGATATCTATTCCACCCATCTGCCGCCGCAGGTGATTGCGCTTGAGGATAGCACGGTCAGACTGTCCCGGAATGAATTGTATGCGCACCGCACAGAGAACGGGCGCGATCTGCTGATTCTGGTTGGAGACTACCAGAGCGTGACAAACGAAGGGCACTACATTCTTTGCGATGCGTTTCTGGACATCGCGCAGCAGTTTGGCGTATCCCGGATCTACACGCTCGGCGGTTATGCGACCTACCAACTGGAGGATGCCGACAGCGTGGTCGGCGCAGTCAACAATCCGGACCTGATCGAAGAATTATCAGGATACGGTGTCGAATTTCAGGAGAACGAACCGTGGGGCGGGATCGTCGGTATGTCAGGGATTATGCTTGCGATGAGTGAAGCAAGAGGTATCGATGCGGCATGCCTGATGGGGATCACCTCAGGGTATCTCGTCGATCCGAAGAGTTCGCAGGCGGTGCTGCGTGTGCTCAGTCAGGCGCTCGGCATCGAGGTGGACACGCAGGCGCTCGATGAACACGCCGCAGAGATGGAGAAGGTCGTTGCGAAACTGCAGGAGATGCAGCAGATGCAGGAATCGATGAACAGGGGCGACGAAGACCTGCGGTATATCGGGTGATGCGATCTCGATCATCCACATCCCGCGAGCCGCTCCGGGTGGCTGCCGGGGAATGTCCGGAATCGTAAAAGTAAAAATCTATTTCGATGGATGAAGCCGATTATGGCGTGCCCGAGTTCGCAGCTCAAGCGATCAGGTCTTTTGCCACAGCACAATACACGTATCCACTTCAAAAAGTAGGGTAAAACTGTATCCTCTCCAAATCAGAGGGTAAAACGTATGCGGGCTTCAATTTACCTAAATATCGTGTTATGGCCTGCTTTAATTCCCAATGATTGTCTGTCAGCGGATTGGTAGCATTTTCTCATACGTTTAAGATTTAAATTAACATTTATCGCATGAATTATAACAATATTTATACAAATTTGTAACAGCAAGTCATCGATTTTTAGATAATACCCCGTTTACCAATCAATTTGGAGAGGATACGTAAAACTCATCTTCAGTCTTTCT
>DASC01000025.1:0-4485 GCA_002503595.1 Candidatus Methanogaster sp. UBA203
TGGAACACACAAGGAAGACGTCCTGAAAGGAGTTCAGTGCTGCAACGCAACAGGACTTACACCTGACACCGAGTATACAATCGGCACGCGTACCGTCGATGATCTCGGAAACATCAATGATACATGGGAGAACGACACTGCAAGGACGAAGCCATCTCCGGACACCACGTCACCCGCAAGCGTTACGTATCTGCAGAAAATAACATACAAGCAGACCGGCATCAACTGGACATGGACAGATCCGGGCGATGCAGACTTCGCAAAGGTGATGGTGTACCTTGATGGAACACACAAGGAAGACGTCCTGAAAGGAGTTCAGTGCTGCAACGCAACAGGACTTACACCTGACACCGAGTATACAATCGGCACGCGTACCGTCGATGATCTCGGAAACATCAATGATACATGGGAGAACGACACTGCAAGGACGAAGCCGGGCGCGGCGCTGGAGTTGGATCTGATCATCGAGACCATTACCCCAAACTGCGGCTACCTCTTCGGAAACGAGAGTAACAACATCTCAGCAGTGGTAACGAACGACGGCACTGGCAGTGCAGGCGCATCTAATGCCAGTTTTGTGCTGAGCGATGGGTACAGCGGGACCGTTTCAGTGGGTGCACTGGCATCCGGAGCAAGCGAGACCGTGACCATCACAGACCCGACCATCAGAGCTGCTGGCGCTGCTGTTACGATAACAGTGACAGCCGACTGTGATGGCGAGGTTGCTGAGTCCGATGAGACGAACAACGCAACCGTCCTGGATGTAACCGTTCTGAACAACGGCTACAAGGGCAAGACCTACACCGGCGGATCGAACATGACTACGTTGAAGTCGTATGATCTCCACGGCAATCTGGTCTATTCGGTAGGCGATAGTTACTATCTGAGTAGTTCCCCCTATCCGCACTGGACAACATACAACGCAAGCTGGACAGTAAGCGATCTCCCGGTTGCAGGCGTGGTCAAAGAAGCAAGACTGTATGCGACTTATACCTGGGACAAGGATGGCGTGATGCCAGGCGACGTCAGCATGAGTTTCAATGGAGTCGCTCAGACGCAGGATGCTCACTACTGGGACGAGAAAGGATTTGATACCAGTTACCCGTATGGAATGCTCGCATACAACGTAACAGACGACTTCAACCCAGGCGGCAACTATGCGAATCTCACCAACTCGCATATCGGCGGTAACGACGTATCCATGCGCGGCATGTTGCTGGTGGCGATATACGAGAATGCAAGCGAACCGCAGCGGCTGATATATGTGAACGAGGAGTTCGACCTCCTGTACGGCGCCTCATCCAAATGCACGACGCCAGAGGAAGCGACAGCGTGGGCGCCGATCACAGGATCGGTTGATACGTCAGTCGTGGCGAATGCCACACTGATAACAGTTGCTCCTGGCGCAGGTCCGAATGAAGGTGAACTGATCTTCAATGGACAGGTCTGGAACGACGTGTGGAATTTCACTGGTGCCACACAGATCAGAATCGATGAGCGCGACGTGACAGATAATCTCACGGAAACCGGCAATCTTGTGGGCTTCCAGAGCAGCGAAGACTGGATGGAAGCGAGCAACGTGTTCCTTGTGGTGGAATACAGCGAAGTGCCGATTTCATGCGAGCTTTCAGGCGTCAGGCGCCGCCCCGGTCACCTGAATAGCGGCGATGATCTGACGCTGGGGGCAAGGGTCAAGAACACTGGTGGGCATTTGGTCTACTGCCAGATAGATTGGCAGATCAAGGATGGTGGCGGCGAGGTCGTTAGAACCGTATCGGGTGATGTCTTCACTGAGGAAACCGGCAACGGACCAGTCAAGACCAGCAAGCTCTGGACCGTCGATCTGGACGCAGGCAGATATACCGTAGCAGGTACCCTGCACTATGGTGCGACTGCTGGTAACCTGGACTGCACCGATGGTCCGGTTGATGGTGGTAAGTTCACCGTGGTATGAGAGCTGGTACAGTTGTGAGAGAGGAATCTCGATTCCTCTTTCCTTAATTTATTCCAAACCACCACTTGAAAGATCCGAGATGCACAGGGATTTGCCTTCAGACGGGCAGTGCTGCCCATTGGGTGCGGTGGTAAGTGCATCATGCGCTAATATACTACTCAACATGTGTAATTTGGAACTTTTGTGTCAATAGACTCTCCAATTCCTGATAGTAATCGCCCAAATTGTTGAAGAAAGTATCTGCTGCATCAACGAATTGGCTAACTTGACATCCGCACGCCCTTGTGCGCATACTAAAATCTAAAAATTAATTTTAATTAACATTATCTCGAAAAAACATAATATCTCTCGATAACCTTATATACTATAATGTTACTTATGGTGCGTAGTACTACATCGTGTAGACCCTGAGGTGAGACAAAAGTGAACACATATACAAGAATGTTGATCTGCTTGATTGCAATAGCTGTTCTCGCAGCACCATCCTGCGCAGCACCAACACCGTTCGTGATCGGTGGATGGGTCTTCTGTGAGAAGGGTACCGATTGCAATAATCCGGCGGTTCAGGTGACGAACGCCACAGGCGTTAGCTGGGATGCCGAAAACAATTCGACATCGAACTACTATCGGTTTGCGCTGACAGGCGGTGATGTAAGCGATGGCGACACCCTGCAGTTCGATGCTGCGGGATGCTCGCAGTCGAGCACTACCCCGCACACTGTTTTGCAGACAGAGATCGATGCCGGCGGCTTTGAGTATAACATAACGCTCGAAGGATCAGACGTTTTTGCCCCGGTCATCACATCCTGCAACGACACAGGAGCCGCACAGGACGGGTTCTGCCCGGGTGACAGTGTCTTGGTGAATGGAACCGGGCTTGCTCCGAACACAGAGTACAAACTCTGGATCCAGCCCGACCCGGTGAGTGATAGCGATGAACTGAACGCAAGCGTTGACCCATCCGGATCACAGGAGACCGTGACGACCGATGAGAATGGTAACTTCACACAGATAGAGATCTGGAATACTATCTCTGCAGGATCGCCGATAAACTACGACATCGTGGCAGACAAACAGGATGATGGAGAAAACACAGGCAAGTACAACGAGGCATCAGACGGCATCGACTCCGCAAACGAGGTAGTAGGGATTACTGCACCGATACCCGAACTTGCGAGCATTGCACTGCTTGCGATGGGATTGCTGATGGTTGTCGGGCTTATGAGATTCGAAAGAAGGAAGCGATAGAACCCTGCAACCTGTTGTGAACTGTGATTGGCGATATGGTCGGGCAAATCCCGACCCTTTTTTTACATCCGCACGCCCTCATGCACATACCAAAATCTAGAAATTAATTTTAATTAACATTATCTCGAAAAATCATAATATCTCTCGATAACTTTATATACTATAATGTTACTTATGGAGCGTGTCACTAGGTCATGTAGACCATGAGGTGAGACAAAAATGAATATATACACAAAAACGTTAATCTGCTTATCTGTAACGATGGTTCTCATAGCACCATCCTGCGCAGCGCCAACGCCATTTATGATCTATGGATGGGGTTCATATATGAACGGTACTGATTGCGATAATCTCGCGGTCAGCATAACCAACCTGGAAAATGGCAAGACATGGACTGCTGAAACGAGTGGCAACTACTCCCAGATCGTGCTCACATCCGGCATTGACCTGAATGCAACTGAGGTACTGCGATTCGACGCCACAGATGGAGTGTATTCCAGCGTCACGAATCATAACGTAACCAATGACGAGGTAGACGATGGCGGACTCTTCGAGTTCAACATCACACTCGGACCGAGACCGGGTGATGTCAATGACGATGGGCATCTAACAATCGCTGATGTTGCAATTGTCCTTACGATGGCGGTCAGTGGCGAATACTCAGAAGTGGCAGATGTGAGTGGAGATAGAGTTGTAACGTCGCTTGATGCGCTGATGATCTTGCAGGAAGTCGGTACGGCGTCCTGATGAACGATGATGCTGGACTTTATGGCAACCAAACTCACAGAAGCGGTGACCACCGTTACGCGCAAACGCACCACAAAAAAAGCGTTCCGGGCGCGGTCACCATATCACTGGACCGGAATGTCCAGCGATACGAGATGCGCACCCGGAACCAAAACGTCTCAAATCAATCTTCTACAGCTGCGATCGCAAACCGTCTCATGACCTTCTCGACTTTGATCTTAACACTGTCTCCGACTTTTGTGCCGGGAACAAAGATCACAAAGCCCTCTATACGCGCCACTCCGTCTCCTTCTCTGGCAAGATCCTCTATGGTAACATCGTAGGACTCGCCTTCGGTAACTGGCGCATCGTATGTTTCTTGTTTAAACAATTTTGGTTCTCCTTCTTAGTTCAAACCAACCAACTTAAAAAGCGAACACAGAACTGAAACATTCAAATCCCATAAGCCGCATCGATAAGTTTATTGATCCAGTGTTAATAACTTTCAACTACATATAACCTTTTCGTATGGTGCGAGGTGTGGTGCTCAAACCGGG
>DASC01000025.1:4518-8082 GCA_002503595.1 Candidatus Methanogaster sp. UBA203
AGAACGTTTCCGAAGGATTGGGACATGTACGGGCTTGCCTTCACCGAGCCGTCCACGCAGATATGCGCCCACCGCTGCCCTGCAAGGCATCCGAGCATCTCGCCCTCGAAATACGTGTTCGCAAAGATCCGCGGACCGCCCGGGCGCCCGTTGACGCGGTGGTACATCTCAAGTATCTCCCTGCGATCCCTTTCGGTGAGACCGCCGTCCATCGACTCCCAGATCGAGAACTCATGCACGCCAAGATCGGACGCAAACTCGTAGAGGCGCGGGAGTTCTGGCATCCGGTCGTGCGATACATGCGTCGCCATCGTGACGAGCAATCCGGCATCAAGCCCGCATCTGATCGCGCCGACCGCTTTTTCGAACGCGCCATCGACCCGTCTTACAGCGTCATGCTTTGCAGGATCGGTGTTGTAGATGCTGATCAGGAGGTTGTGGATGCCGCTTTCCTTAAGCCGGGCAGCGATCTCTGGCGTCATCTCAAGACCCGGCGTGAATATGTTGACGATCGCACGGTCGTGGTCGATGTACTCGATCAACTCGAAAAGATCGCTCCTGAGCAGCGGGTCGCCCTCTGTGAACGTGATGATAAACGTCCCCATCGCAAGTGCCTGATCGATCACATCCTTGATCTCATCGGTGGTTAGTTCGTATTCCCCGTCACTCATCGCACAGTGCGCACAGTCGCATCCGCACTTACGTGTAATCTCGAAAGAAACGGTTTCAGGGACGTATTTTCCAAAAGCGATACTTGCTTCGGCACGGATCAGCCGCTTGAACGCGCCTCCCGGGATCGGCGGCAGCCATGTGGATGCGATGACCTGATCCTGATCAACCCGTGCCGGCTTCTCGGTTCTTAATCGATTGTTTATCTTCCTGATAAACGGCGTGCACACTGGAGCAAGCGGTCCCGTTGCGTCCAGTTTCAGCACCTCGTCATAATCGCAATCGATCGACAATCCAGGCTTATGGAGCATGTTCACGCGAGACATTATGGAGATGGTTGTGCTTGGCAAGTGTAAAAAGGATTCGATCTGCGGCGATATCCCGCTTGATCAAAAGTTTTAAGTATGTCGTGATAGTTACTCATAACAACTCACAACAATTGAGTAAATAATATCATAATTCGAGAGGAGTTTACTAATGAATGTGAAAAGTGTTGTCAGATCATACTGGGATATGAGGAGCCAGACTTACAGCATCGATATCTATAAGTCACAGAGTGAGGCAGAGCGCATCTGGAAGACTTTGCTTAAAAATACAATTAGAACAAATAAAAACCTCCGCATTCTGGATGTCGGGACCGGTACTGGCTTTCTGGCTCTGCTTCTTGCGGAGATGGGGCACAACGTTACCGGGATTGACATATCCAAATGCATGCTGGAAAAATCGCGTCAGAACGCCGACAAGATGCACCTGTCTGTTGATTTCATGCATGGCGATGCGGAAAAGTTGCCTTTCGAAGACGAGACGTTTGATATCGTGGTAAACAGGAATCTCCTCTGGACGATGCCAGATCCTATGGCCGCTGTCGACGAGTGGAGTCGTGTTGTGAAGTCGGGCGGCAAGCTCGTACTGATCGACGGAAAGTGGCACGATTCTGCAACGGAGATGCGCTTGCGGAGATTTCTTGGTAGATTGGTTGCTTTTGTTACTGAAAGACACAACCCGCTGGCGTTCACGAGTTACTACTCCAAAATAAAGGATCAATTGCCATTTTTCAGTGGAAGCGATCCGGATGATGTGGCTAGCCTATTCAGTGAAGTCGGACTAACGAATATATCAGTGAATCGCCTTGAAAGACTCAGGGAATTTGAAAATAAAAACAGATCGATCTCGTATAACATTGCGAATAATCCGTCGCTCTTCATGGCGCTCGGGGAGAAATGGTGACCGGATGCCGATGATTCAATCGGCAACGGTCAGAAACACGCTGGTATTGTTGACAGGTGGCTCTGGAGGGATCCTTAAGTATTCTCTGAGCCGTCCTGGTAGCTCATAGCGATAAAACGTGTCCAGCATCCGTCTGAGCCCCTTTTCATAGATGCGGTACGATATCTTTGTTCCTGCAGGAAGCACGCCTGCCAGATGGTCGAATATCTCCTTCTTGGGTTCAGCCAGAGCCGCTACCATGATCAGTTCCGGCGCCTCTGCAAGCGGCAGCATCTGATGGTTTCCGTGGATTATCTTGATCTGGCTGGAGAGCCCGAGCTTCTCAAGCACCCTTCTTGAGAGTTCGACTCTCTCCAGATACTGTTCGATCCCGATTCCGCCCGTCCCGTGCTGGTGGCAGAGTACGATGAGCGTCAGGGGCAGTGGACCGCTTCCGAGAAAGAGAACAGTGTTACCCGGTTTAAGCCCTGCCCCCCGGAACTCGGTTCGCGCCAGCTGGATGTAATTTGGGAGGTATGTGAAATCCGTAAGCGTCTTCCATGGATCCCTGCTCTTCAGTATGGATTCTGCCTGTTCTGCCTCAAGTTCTGCCGTATACTGGCTTCGAAACGTGCTGATAGCATCGAATGCAGAGTTAAATCTGGAATTGGACAGGAGGTCTTCTGCGGATATGTTGTCTACGTCAAGTGCGATCAGATAGTCAAGCCGCTGAAAAACAGCTTTGAGATGACCGGTGGGATCTTGATAGACCCCCCTGTCCACAAAATCCTTGATTGAGTGGTGTATCGCCACGATCTCTTCGGTTATCTTCCTGATAAACGGCATGCGCGCAGGAGCGAGCGGTCCCGTTGCGTCCAGTTTCAGCACCTCGTCATAATCGCAATCGATCGGCAATCCGGGCTTATGGAGCATGTTCACGCGAGACATTATGGAGATGGTTGTGCTTGGCAAGTGTAAAAAGGATTCGATCTGCGGCGATATCCCGTTTGATCAAAAGTTTTAAGTATATCGTGATAGTTACTCATAACAACTCACAACAATCGAGTAAATAATATCATAATTCGAGAGGAGTTTACTAATGAATGTGAAAAGTGTTGTCAGATCATACTGGGATGGGAGGAGCCAGACTTACAGCATCGATATCTATAAGTCACAGAGTGAGGCAGAGCGCATCTGGAAGACTTTGCTTAAAAATACAATTAGAACAAATAAAAACCTCCGCATTCTGGATGTCGGGACCGGTACTGGCTTTCTGGCTCTGCTTCTTGCGGAGATGGGGCACAACGTGACCGGGATTGACATATCCAAATGCATGCTGGAAAAATCGCGTCAGAACGCCGACAAGATGCGCCTGTCTGTTGATTTTATGCATGGCGATGCGGAAAAGTTGCCTTTCGAAGACGAGACGTTTGATATCGTGGTAAACAGGAATCTCCTCTGGACGATGCCAGATCCTATGGCCGCTGTCGACGAGTGGAGTCGTGTTGTGAAGTCGGGCGGCAAGCTCGTACTGATCGACGGAAAGTGGCACGATTCTGCAACGGAGATGCGCTTGCGGAGATTTCTTGGTAGTTTAGTTGCTTTCATTACTGAAAGACACAACCCACTGGCGTTCACAAGTTACTACTCTAAAATAAAGGATCAATGTATCCGCTTCAAATCAGAGGG
>DASC01000034.1 GCA_002503595.1 Candidatus Methanogaster sp. UBA203
GTTCCGGGCATTTTTCGACTCGACTATAAAAAATTAAAAAGTGTCCAAAAACACTTCGTAAACCTTAATATACCCGGAAGATAAAAGAGAGACGAGGTGTAGCAGAGAGTGCCACGCAGCAGTCGTTCATGAGCTTTCGAATATTATCGTACCCCGCTTGGATCGTGCCTCTGAAGTGGTGGAGAAATAGATCGGAAAAAAGGACAATGACATACGATGGCATCAAATAAAATGGATTTGTTGGAGAGATTGGAAAGAGGCACCGTCTTATGCGCAGAAGGCTATGTTTTCGAGCTTGAAAGGAGAGGATACCTCAAAGCAGGACCATTCGTGCCGGAAGTTGTTCTGGATCATCCCGAAGCTGTCAAGGAGCTTCACAGGGAGTTCTTGCGAGCGGGTTCTGAGGTCATGGTGGCGCTTACGTATTATGCCCACCGGGACAAACTCAGAGTGGTCGGCAGGGAGAACGATCTGGAAAAATTGAACCGCCGGGCTCTAAGGCTTGCTAAAGAAGCTGCCGCGGAGGGAAATGCCCTTCTTGCGGGAAATATCTGCAATACCTGGGTTTACAGTCCGGAAAATCATGAGGAGACCTCTGAAATTGTACGATCGATGTATCAAGAGCAGGTTGGCTGGGCTAAAGAGGAGGGTGCTGATTTCATCGTTGCCGAAACGATGGGATATCTTGGAGAGGCGTTGATAGCTCTGGATGTGATCAAATCAGCGGGGCTTCCGGCTGTGGTTACGCTTGCGGCATGCTGCGATACCACAAAGGATGGGTATTCGTGGGAGGCGGCATGCCGTATACTGGAAGAGGGTGGAGCTGATGTTGTCGGGCTCAACTGCACAAGAGGGCCGGCTACCATGATTCCGCTCCTCAAAAAGATACGAAAATCGGTTAAAGGGTATGTAGCGGCTTTACCGGTCCCTTACCGCACAACATCCCGGCAACCAATCTTCCAATCCCTGAAAGAGAAGGGGCATGACTATGCATTCCCGCTGAACCTCGAGCATTTTTTATGCACGAGGAGCGAGATGGCGGATTTTGCCCTTCAAGCGCAAAAAATTGGAATAAATTACATTGGCATCTGTTGCGGTGGAGCTCCACATCATGTGCGGTCGATGGCGGAGGCGCTGGGAAGAAGAGTGCCCGCAAGCAAATATTCCCCTGATATGTCCCGGCACAGCATGCTTGGGTCAGATGATGTCGTAAGAGAAGATCACAAACAGTTCCTTAAAGAGTGGGAAGCGGTTTCTGCCGAG
Source organism: Candidatus Methanogaster sp. UBA203 (assembly GCA_002503595.1). Classification (GTDB taxonomy): domain Archaea; phylum Halobacteriota; class Methanosarcinia; order Methanosarcinales; family Methanogasteraceae; genus Methanogaster_A. The sequence goes on from DASC01000034.1 coordinate 1,264, forward strand.
ACTGAGGACTGATCGGATCTGGGCCACCCATTCTCATAAACTTAGAGACCGTATGAAACCAAACTCATCTACGATAACCTGCAAAGCCACACAGTGTCTCAACAAGACACTGTCGAGTTTTTCAGTGAAATCACTATATCCTTAAGTTTTACCGCAGAGTACGCGGAGAACGCAAAGGCATCAGAAAACATATCGAGGATTGGAACGGTCTTAAAACTCTGTGCCCTCTGCGATCTCCGCGGTGATAAATCACTGGATTTTTAGACAGTGCCTCTCAACAATTTAATTTCCAGACAAAAAATGCAGTCCGATAAAGTCAGGATAATTAAACCACGGAGGACACAGGGAGGTTTTAATTGATCCTACGTGTTATTCCATCCTTAAGGAGCATTACATTGAGATTAATTAGCAGTCCAAAGCGTTTTCCGCTTAGTTTGAGGTAGGAAAGCAGCCCCCGCCTCCTCCGGATCGGATCACTTCCTCACAACCCTCGCATCCAGCACCTTGAGAACACCCCGGTCCCCGTACCAGACTCTCTCGGTCTCCACAAGTTCGATTCGCTCCTTGAAATACGGAGCATCGAGAACAAGCGTTTCGTATTCGCCGCCTTCCCCGCAGAGATGTATGCGGTACCTCCTGTGAAGTTCCTGCAGATCGCGTATCACGCCCTCATCGATCCGCACACCGAGCCACTCTTCACCCATCCCGCCTGCCGCAACCTGAACGATCCTGATGTCCATCACCGCAGCCATCTCACTGAGCAGTTCACCTGCATTCCGGTGCCAGAGCGGCGCATACATCGCAATGCCGAGCGTTTCGCAGACCTTCCGGACGCGGGATTCCTGATACACCGATTCGATTGCGCCCACGATGACACCGTCGATATCGAGGCTACAGAGAACATCTGAAAGATCCTCGAGTTCCTCTTCCTTCCTGCCTTGCGATTCCTTCAGGATCAGAGGGATTCTGCACGCCTGCGATATTAATCTCACGATGTCGATGTTTATCGAGTGATACATGTACGAATCGACATTCTGCGGCTTTATCGCAACAAGGTGCGTCACCTCATGCCCCTCCATCAACGCTTCATAAAGCGCATAACACGAATCCTTCCCTCCTGAGATGAGTGCTGCGAGTTTCATTGTATTGTCAGGTACTTAAAAGGGGATGCTGTCGGATTTTTCAGTACTTCCGAAACTATCGAGTTCCGAATCAAAAGTGAAACTTCTCTGGCATTCGTGTCATTCGGAACTACTGTTTTTACCAAAATCGTTACGTCCTTAGATTTTACCGCAGAGTGCGCAGAGTTACGCAGAGGACTTACGCAGGCCGTCTCGAAACTCTGCGACCTCTGCGTTCGGCCTTCGGCGCTGCTTCGCAGACCGCGGTGATAAAACACCCGGATTTTTAAACATCAGAATCTCCGCGGTAATTCCGCCATACGATACTTGGGCATGTTTTCAAAGAGATGTTCCTGTCACTTCCCCACCACAACCCCGGCATACCCGACCACTTCTGCCATCGGCTGCACATCGCCGCTGTTTGCGTAATTGAGCAGTCTCGCAGAATTCGCGCCAAGCCCTCTGCAGACCCGCATCATCACAGCGATCGGACCGTACCCACATACCGAAGCGTCCCGCTCACGGATCCGCGAGTAAAACTCGGTGACGTTTAATTCAAGCAGCGGGTCAAGCACGTAATGATCGATGTCATACGCGACCGCTGCCGGCTTATAATGCGTGAAATCAGACGATGCGATCACAACAACCTTCTTGCCTACTTCTGAGATCGCATCCATCAGTTCGTCGCTCACATCGCGTGCGGTCTCCTCGTCCTGCAAGCCCATGCATATCGGAACTATCTTGAAGTCCTTGAAAAGCGTCTGGAGAAACGGGATCTGGACCTCGATCGAATGCTCGTACCGGTGTGCGCTCTCGTCGATATCGATGATGCGACGCGGAAGCGACTCGATGAGATCGAGATCGGTATCGACATCCCCAAGTGGCGTACTCCATGTATCAGACGATACCGAGACCATGGAGCCGTATCCGGTGTGGTTTGGTCCGATGATCACGAAGGTGTCGGCGTTCGGGAGTGCTGCGTACACATGCGCGGCTGTTCTTCCGGAGTATGCGTATCCGGCATGAGGCACAACCGCGCCCGTGATTGCCGGATCCGGCGCGATCGTTATGCCCGAAAAGTATGATTTGATCTCCTTTTTCAAGGTTCTGGGATTTGATGGGTAGAAATGCCCTGCGACTACTGGGATTCTCATGATGGCTCACCGATCATACAGATGCCCTTTTCAGACTTATGTCTAACGCATGGACGAGGTTGTCAGGACCGGGTGTTGGGGCTATCAGGTGTGGTGGGTGTGGACACGCGAAGTGTTTTAGATCTCAAAGCAAGAGATAAATACAACC
>DASC01000044.1:0-39597 GCA_002503595.1 Candidatus Methanogaster sp. UBA203
GCAACTCGAATTACCAGAGAGCCATACAACATCGGTTAAGCCCACCAATCGCTCCTGAAACGGTATCGTCCGACATCCGGAAGGGATAGCCGGGGGTTTTACAATATTGTGAGGTGTACTTGGGGCTAAAATTCCCTCTGCTCGAAGTTTATTCGTAAGATTCGTTTATCAGCGCGTACATGTTTGGGTTGTGCCCCAATCAGGCATCCTCGAACCACGCGATCATCGTCCTGACACCTTCCTCGAACCCGACCTTCGGTTCAAAGCCCAGGTCCCTGATCCGCGTGATATCCGCGTACAGCGTATTCACATCGCCAGCCCAGGTCTTGCCACCGTACTGTATCTTGGCTTCCGGCGATATGATCGAGACCATTAACTCGGCGAGATGCTTGATCGACGTCGGGCTTCCACCGGCGGCATTGTATACACCCTCGCCGCGCTCTGCGACCAGCATAAAGGCATCTGCCATGTCAGAGACGTAGCAGTAATCCCTGATCTGCTCGCCTGTGCCGAGAACCTCTAGCAGTTTTGGGTTTGCTCGCAGCTTCTGTATGAAATCGTACATCACGTATCTCGGCTGCCTCGTCCCGTAGGTGTTAAATATCCGTATCGCGGCAAACGTAAGTCCATAAGTCTCCTTAAACGCAAACCCGTACCGTTCGCCTGCAAGCTTCGATGCCCCGTACGGCGATATCGGATGGAGCGGATGGCCCTCATCGATTGGGGTGTAGACGGGCTCGCCATAGACCGCGGCAGTGGATGCGTACACTACCTTTGCGACATCCGAATCCAGTGATGCGGTAAGGACGTTAAACGTGCCAAGCGCGTTCGCGTTAAAGTCGTATCTCGGTTTCTCCACGGAATTCGGCACAGATGCGTTCGCGCCGATATGAAAGATCAGGTCGATCCCTGAATCGTCAATCGTCTTTTTGACCAGATCAAAATCACCGAGATCTCCATTTACGAACGTCGCATTCCCTGGCAGGTTCTTCTTCTTTCCTGTACTGAGATTGTCAAGTACGGTTACCGTGCATCCACCTGAGAGCTTCTCTGCGAGATGGCTGCCGATGAAGCCCGCGCCGCCGGTCACCAGAACGTTTCTCCCTTCGATCATAATCTGGCTTATGTTTGCATCACTGTTTTAACTTTTCCGGGCAGAGCGGGGGTGTCGATCTATCCGGCGCTCTGGTTCTGACCTGTATGTTGTCAGACATTCGAAACTTGGAGGTCATCCGCGGGTGTTTGATTGGTAAGCCCCTAAAACTCGAGATATGGTGACTGCGAGAGCACAGAGATGCCGTCATCTGATAGTTGCAGCACGCGCACCTGATTGATGGTGGCCGAGCCGCGGTGTTTCGCCACATGAATCGAGCGCTGGAGGTTGTTTCCGACACGCACCATACCAAGATTGGTGATCGAATCGGAACTGTATGCGATGATCTCATCCACACCATAGATCGTGCCGCTTGTGATGATGCAGGTAGCAGGAGCCCTTCGCAGGACATTGAATACGTCATCAACCATACTCTTCAGCCGGTATCTCGATTCTATAGCCAGGCATATGGCTTCCAGCGAATCGATGAATATCAAATCCGGATTTACATTCTTTATCTTGCTTTCAAGCAACTTCTTAAAACTCTTGATCAGTTCATCAGGTGAGATCTCCACGGTCTTCTGTAGCCGCAGACTCGGATCCGCGATATCGACGAAGATGACCTTGCCCTCTTCCTCGAGTTTCCAGAAATCCCAGCCAAATGACGTGTACCATTCTCTCTTTATGTATTCAGCCTCTTCTGAGGTGAGGACGATCATCCCGGTCTTGCCTTCCTTTACGCCGTTATATATGAACTCCCCGCCGAAAGCCGTCTTTCCTGTGCCAGACCCGCCGATGACCACGTTCACAGACCCCTTGAAAAAACCGCCTCCGAGCAGTTCATCGTATCCGGGTATGCCGGTCTCCATCCGTTCCATCAATCGCTCATCATCCATTACGATCACCACATCTTGATTTATACTGCTTGTTGAAATATCTTTTCATTGTATAGTCCCGAAACCTTTGACTTTATATACTCATCCCTTCAACCGGTAGATTCGAACCGATCCAATGTAGACGCACTCGAAACAATCCTCGTTCTCGAACTTGTCCAGACCTCCGCTCTCTTCGTACCGTTCGCGTTCGGCAGCCCCGATGTAGATGTAACTGGTATTATATCTGTTCAGCAGATCGATCGCAAGAGGTACGTCGTATGTGTTGTAGATTGTATCAGCGTCTTTTACCCTTGGTCCTATCTCATCCCAACCGCGCCCCCACATAATTTCGTGCCATCTCCATCCGATGAGAGTCGGCAAGCCAGTGAATGCAGAGACCCTTGAATCGGTGGAGTAACTATTCCCACCCGGCGCCTCCAGAATGACTGGCGTTCCTGCAATCTCCCTGCGGATCCACGAGATCGCCCGATACTCGCCCTTGTCAGACAGATTCAGATATTCGGTCCCGTCAAGCGATGGCGGATTGTGGTCGAGCGATATCCTCTCGGCTGTGATGGTGAGTGAACATATACCAGAGGAGGCGAATAGTATGCAGAAGAAGACGATCCAGATCGTTTTACTCCTGCTGCTGGTATGTTTCAGCAATGATATGCCCCTATACAGGCAGTATCCGGCTGCGATGCCCCATAGAATCCAGATCTGCAGGTACAACTTAAATACCGTGTTCATGCGCTCGTTCGGAGCACCAAAATGATCATCGAGATAAAAGATCTCGCAGAAGATGGCAAGCAGCGAGCCTGCCAGTACGAGAACCATGACGAAGCGATCGCTTTTTTTATCCTCGTGAAATATGAGATATATGCAGAGTAGGGTAAGCGGGATGGTGATGATCAGCGTCTGGAAGAAGATCAGGGAGAGCGCGGCTATCGGGATCAAAGCAAACACATACCTCCTGTCGAGATCCGGATGCAAGAACAGGAATGAGAATATCAGAAATAGGAAAAGCGCGAATATCGCTATGAAATCGATCAGCAGTGTATGTTGATATACGATTCCGATCCCGTCTCCGGATGCGCCTGCTCCCTGAAAATCCAGATAAAACGGCATGAAAAGGAGAATGCTCATAACGGCAACGGTTGCAATCGGAACCAACGCAGTCCTAAGAGACGCGGCGTGGTACTGCTGAACCAGAACGATTGATGCGAAGATGATCAGATATGCCGGATAGTCCCACGCATTCAACGGAAAGAGCGCACCGAGTACAAGCGCGGACAGGATCGTTCCCGCGAGGATGTGGACTGCGCCCTCCCCATATATCCGCATCCCGGAGCCGTCAGACCTGTGAATGTTTAACATCAGCACAAGCAGAAGCAACTGAAACGGGATCGAGACGACATGCGGGTGCAGATCGCCGAAAGTGAAACTGAAGTACGGGAACTCGTTGATCGTGTCCGGTATAATCCTCGTGGATGCCCAGAGCTCGAAGATCTGTTCGTGGCTGGTTATCTGAAAGGGGATGAGGCGCGCCGCCATATCAAATACGAGGTGTGCGTTTGCGATGAAAGTGACAAAGATCATCGTAGATATGCCGTACCCGATCTTCTTTGTCAGGTCATACCCGATGCCAAAGGCAGCGTTTGCCGCAAGCGCTGCGAACGTGACCAGTCCGAGATTGTACGTGATGGTAGTGGAGATTCCGGAGATCTTGCTCGGCACCGCAACGGTCAGGTATCCGAAATAATAATAGAAATCCAGTAGTCCTCCCGCGAACCACGGATCATAAGGCGGGAATTGGCTGCTCCGCATGACGGCATTTAAGAATGCGAAGTCCATGAACTTCTCGCCAAAAGCCGTTATCTCGGGACTGTACACCCTTATCGCCAGAAAAACGATGAAAGCTACGAAGAAGACGATTTCATTCCTGATGATCATGTCTCTTCTGACGTGTATCTCGCTTTTGCCGTATATGATGCAGAGCAGTGACAAGGCACAGAGAATCGCAAGAGCGAGTAGAACTGTCTCCCTGCTGAAGGATAGCGGGTATGAGAGGATCCATGCGAGGTACGAGAGTATCAGGATGCCAGCGATCTTTGATATGCAGTATCCGCGGTCAGAGATGTTTTTGCAGACCATCGAGACGATCGGGAATGCTGCCGTGCCGATTACGAGGATCAGCGCATACCAGACGATTATCTCGATCAACATGTGGTCTTATATGGCATGGCGGTGAATATCAACACATGCATATCGTGGAGTCGAGCACTGAACTTGCAATACGGTTCGTGATTGAATTATTCTGGATCTATGCGTGCATCTATGCGGTTCGATCAACAAAACTGATATACTGGAAGCAGTGCTGGTACATCGTTCTGCTTGGCTGCCTGATACACACCACGTATATAGTGGTCGTGCTTGCCGAAATTCCGTATGCCGAAATACTTGCCGGAATACTTCGGAACCTCGGGATGGGGGTCGTTGCCATCGGAATCCTGATGCTTGCAAAGAGAACAAAGCAGATTATGGGATAGATCAGATGCCAACCAGAGCAGACATCCTGATCGAAGCGCTGCCGTACATCCAGGAGTTTGCAGACTCGATCATAGTGATCAAGATCGGGGGCAATGCGATCGTCGAGCCGTCGATCCTCGATGAGATCGTCCGCGACGTGATCCTTTTGCAGTACATCGGAATCCATCCGGTGATCGTGCACGGCGGCGGTCCTGAGATATCAGAGAAGATGGAGCGCCTCGGCAAGAGACCCGAATTCGCAGGCGGCTTACGCATAACCGATGACGAGACCCTTGAAATCACGCGCATGGTGCTTGTCGGGAACGTGAACACGAGAATCGTCTCGCTCATCGGCAGGTACGGGGGCAAGGGCATCGGGCTTTCAGGGAAGGACGGTAGACTGATCCTCGCCAGAAAGAAGGCGCCGGTGATCGTCCCGGGAACCAGCGATGAGATCGATCTCGGCTGGGTCGGCGAGACCGAGATCATCAATCCCGAGATCCTGATGATCACATCAGTGCGCGGATACATCCCTGTGATCGCTCCGATTGCTGTAGATCTCGCTGGAAACAGTCTGAACCTGAATGCAGACACGGTATCAGGGGATATCGCTGCTGCCATATCTGCAAAGAAACTGATTCTGCTAACGGACGTGTTAGGGGTGCTCTCTGATCCGTCTGACGCGGATACGCTTATATCGCACATCCCGGTGTCAGAGGTGGATGAGCTGATCGAGGACGGTACGATTCAGGGCGGGATGATCCCGAAGATCCGTGGCGGGGTCTGCGCGATCCAGGGCGGAGTCTCGAAGGTGCACATCATCGATGGCAGCAAGCCGCATTCGCTCTTGCTTGAACTGCTCACCGACGAGGGGATCGGCACGATGATGGACTGAGGCTGTCTCTTTTTACACCCCAAGTTCCCTTGTAAACTGGATATCTCCACCAGATGGATTAATGAGCATTGGGATGTTAGATTAAACATCACCCGCACTACGGGCGTGTGGCCTAGCCAGGATATGGCGGCAGCCTCCTAAGCTGCAAATCAGGGGTTCGAATCCCCTCACGTCCGTTTTACACACAAGAAGGGAGTTTTCATGACCGGAATCATCGTATATACAACCAGCACATGTCCGAAATGCAAGAAACTGAAGAGCTATCTGAAATCGGCAGCGATCGAATACGCAGAAGCAGATATGTCTACGCCAGCCGCGCTCACAGAACTGCGCGCAAACGGCGTGTTCACGATGATGGCGCCTGTTCTGCAGGTCGGGGATTCGTTTTTAACCCTTGAAGAGATGTTTGACGGGGATCGGATCAGAAAGGATGTGATCGATGATCTGACGGAGCGCGCACCATGAAACGCCAGTGTCATCCGCAGGAGACCGTGCAGCAGACGCTTGACTGGAAGAGCGTGCCGCAGATGCCCCGGGTTCGGACAACGGACGGGCATGTGATGGACTGGGACAGGCGCGCAATCGTAGCCCAGCTCGTAAAGGAGACGCAGCTTTCCAAGCAATTTTACAGGATCGATCCGATAACCGTTGAAGAGGCGGGGGGGATTGCGAAAGAGGTGGAGGCGCGCATCAAAAAGATCGGTCTGAAGCACCTGTCAGGTCCGCTCGTGCGCGAACTTGTCAACGTAGCCCTCCTTGAGCGCGGGCATCCCGAATGGCGAAACATCTCAACAAGGGTGGGGACTCCGGTGTATGACGCGCACCAGATCGATGTGGGCGAAGGGTTCGAGGCAAACGAAAATGCAAATCTTCAGGAGAATGCAGAAACTTCGCATAAGAAGAAGGCAGACAAGATTTCGAAAGAGCAGTATCTGCTCTTGCTTCCGCCGAAACTCGCTGATTCTCACCTGAACGGGGATATCCACATCCATGATCTCGAATATCTCGGAACGCGCAGTTTCTGCATGGACTGGGATCTCAGGTACTTCTTCTATTACGGGCTGATGCCGGATGGGAGTGGCACGAAGTCGAGTGTCGCAGGTCCTGCAAAGAAGGCAGAGGTTGCGATTCTCCACGCAGTAAAGGCTCTCGGGAGCGCACAGACGAACTTTGCAGGTGGTCAGGGGTTTTACAACTTTTTGACGTTTCTTGCACCGTATCTCGAGGGAATGTCCTACGAGGAGATCGAGCAACTGATGCAGATGTTTGTTTACGAGATGACTCAGATGATGGTCGCACGCGGAGGACAGCTCGTCTTCTCGTCGGTCCAGCTGGCTCCGGGCGTTCCAAAGCTCTGGAGGGACAAACCGATCGTATACCGTGGAAGAATCCATAACGGCGATCCGGATCAGGCACCGCTCCGGACGTACGGCGAGTTTGAGCGCGAGGTGCGGATCTCGTTTAAGGCGCTGATGAATGTCATGCTTGGAGGGGATTACTGGGGCAAGCCATTCAATTTCCCGAAGCCAGAGATCTCGATAGAACCTGATTTCATAGAGGAGGACGAGGAGTTTAATGCGAAACACCCAGATCTTCCGACTTATTCCGAACTGTACGATCTCACCTTCGAACTATCAGCAAAGTTCGGCGCCCCTTACTTCGATAACCAGATACCGGAGTATCGTGGCGCCGGAGAGGGGATATCGTGCTATCAATGTTGTGCTTACAATTTCTCATCAAACGCGGATACCGACGACGATTTTGATGATAAACTCATCTTTAAGGACGGGAAGCATTTCTCGATGGGGGCGTGGCAGGTTATCTCTGTAAACTGCCCGAGAGCCGCATACCGGGCGAACCGTGACGATGAGGCGCTGTTTAATGAGTTGAAGCGGCTGATGGATATAGCGGTACAGATCCACAAGATCAAGAGGGAATGGATGAATCAGATCGTGGATGCGCAGCGGATGCCATTTGCTACACAGCGTCCACTGGATCCGATTACCATGGAGAAAGGGTCACAGGCGGTCGATCTGGAAGGTCTCGTGTACGAGATCGGTGTCGTCGGCATCAACGAGATGGTGCATCACCATACCGGGCACCAGTTGCACGAATCAAAGGATGCGTGGAAGCTTGCGATCCGGGCGATGACCGAGATGGAGTTCTATTCGAAGGAGTTGAGCGAAGAGCATGGCATGACGATCGCGCTTGCAAGAACGCCTGCTGAGACGACTGCGGGACGGTTTGCCGTGGCTGACATACTCGATCCCAAATACTCGGAATGCGCAAAAGAGGTTGTCAAAGGCGACCTTGCTCGGGCACTCGCAAGCATCCATAAGACAAGAGACCTCCCGATATACTACACAAACGGAACGCATATTCCGCCGGGTGCTAGTATCTCGCTTGCAGAGCGTATAGGGCTTGAGCACGTCTTCTTCCCGATCGTGGACGGCGGCAACATCATGCACATCTTCCTTGGCGAGAGCACACCCGACCCGAAGGGGCTTCGCGACTTCGCAATGCGGATCGCAAAGAATACACAGACCGGATACTTCGCATTCACAAGAGACATGACTATATGCACGGACTGTTCCCATCTCGCGCCTGGGTTAAAGGACGAGTGCCCGAACTGCGGGTCAACGAACGTGGAGCAGTTGTCGCGGGTTACAGGGTATCTTCAGGCAGTATCCGGATGGAATGCCGCAAAGAAGCAGGAACTTGAGGACCGGAAGCGGTACGGCGAATCGGATATGGTATGAGCGATTTTTTCACAAAAAATCGAGTAAGAAATGCCCTTGAACATGCTCGGGTACCCTGTGNNGTGTAATCTCGTGGTTTTATATGTGGATATCCACACAATACCTGAGTAAGTACATGCCCTTCGGGTGGGCTTTTGCTCATTCCTCCGCCCGAAGGCGCAGCTGAAGGGCTCGCAGTTTTTGAATGCGAAGCATCGGCGGAGCCATCAAACTTTTGTGAAAAGTTTGCACAAAAAACTTAATACCACAACATCAGAAGCAATAAACAAGAGGTGTATACACAACATGGCAAAAATATTAGGAATCGATCTTGGAACCACAAACTCATGTATGGCGGCGATAGAAGCCGGCGAACCGACCATCATACCGAACGCAGAGGGCGGCAGAACGACGCCATCTGTGGTCGGCTTCTCAAAGACCGGGGAACGTCTGGTAGGGCAGATCGCAAAGAGACAGGCAATCTTGAACCCTGAACGGACGATTTCCTCAATTAAACGGCATATCGGCGAGAAGGATTACACCGTAAACATCGACGGCAAGGATTACAAGCCACAGGAGATCTCTGCAATGATCCTTCAGAAGATGAAGAGCGATGCAGAGGCGTATCTCGGGGAGACGATCACAGAGGCAGTGATCACGGTGCCAGCGTACTTTGACGACTCCCAGCGGCAGGCGACAAAGGATGCCGGAGCGATAGCAGGATTTGATGTGAAAAGGGTCATCAACGAGCCGACCGCGGCTGCATTTGCTTATGGGATCGACAAGACCGAGGGCGAGCAGACCGTGATGGTGTACGATCTCGGAGGTGGCACATTCGATGTCTCGATCCTGGAACTGGACCCAAGCATCGGGACGTTCGAGGTTAAATCGACGTCCGGAGACACGCATCTTGGCGGGGATGATTTTGATCAGGATATTGTGGACCATATCGTGGCTGAATTCAAAAAACAGGAAGGACTCGATCTCTCCAAGGATAAATCTGTGATGCAGCGGCTCACCGATGCTGCTGAGAAGGCGAAGGTTGAACTGTCCACGGTGGTCACAACCGACATCAACCTGCCGTTCATCACGGTCGGTCCGGACGGGCAGCCAAAGCATCTGGAGATGACGCTCAAACGTGCAAAGTTCGATGAACTGACCGTGGATCTCGTGAACAGGACGGTGGGACCGATGGAGGATGCGATCAAGAGCGCGGGGCTCTCGAAAGAGAAGATCGACCGCGTGCTCCTTGTCGGAGGCGCGACCAGAACGCCGGCAGTCATTGCTGCGGTCGAGCGGGTCACTGGAAAGAAGCCGTACAAGAACATCAATCCGGATGAGGCGGTTGCAACAGGTGCCGCAATCCAGGGCGGAGTGCTTTCGGGCGATGTCAAGAAGGATGTGCTCCTGCTGGACGTGACGCCGCTGACACTCGGCATCGAGACGCTTGGCGGGGTTGCAACGCCGCTTATCGAACGGAACACAACGATACCGACGAAGAAGAGCCAGATATTCTCAACAGCGTCCAATAACCAGCCGTCTGTCGAGATCCATATCCTGCAGGGGGAGCGCGGCATCGCATCGGCAAACGAGATGATGGGGAGATTCATGCTCGACGGCATCCCGCCTGCGCCCCGGGGAATCCCGCAGATCGAGGTTACATTCGATATCGATGCAAACGGCATCCTTAATGTGACTGCGAAGGATCTTGGCACAAGAAAGGAGCAGTCGATCACGATCAAGAAGCCGGGAGGACTGTCCGACGAAGAGATCAAGCAGATGGTCAGGGATGCAGAGGATCACGCGGAAGAAGACAAGAGAGTGAAAGAGGCAGTCGAAGCGAAGAATACTGCTGAAGCTATCGTAACCTCGGCAGAGAAGACCCTCGAAGAGGCAGGCGATCTTGTAACAGCTGAACAGCGAGAAACGGTCGAGAAAGGAATAGAGGAGCTGAAAACTGCGATCGAGGGCGAGGATACCGAGGAGATGAAAAAGAAGACCGAGGAACTTACAGAAGCGATCTACCCGGTCGCAGCTGCTATGTACCAGAAAGGTGCGGAGGCTCGAGAGGCGGCAGAGGAAGGCGGAGCAGGAGCTGCAGAAGCAGGCGAGGAAGACGTGGTTGACGCAGATTACGAAGCAGTGGACGATGATAAGTCAACCACCCCACCCTGACCCTAACGGGCTCGAGGAAGGGGATTAAAAAGCCCCTTAGTTGATCAGGAGGCATTAAAACAATGCAGAAGTTACGCGGAAGAAATATATACACACCCACGAGTGCTGCTCAAGCTTGTGGCTCTGTGGCAGGATGGTTAAACAGTTCTGAGAGGGTAGGAACAGTGCTGTCCAGCTTAAAAACTCCGCATAACAACTCCGATGAGCACTTACTCGGAAACAGGAGGAACACTTTATGTTAGTGTTTGTACTGAATAAACACGAAAATCCCCTTATGCCTGCATCGCCAGCCAAAGCGAGACATTTAATAGATAACGGACAGGCTGTAGTCGTTAGACGGACTCCGTTCACGATACAACTATTACACGGTTCGAGCGGATACAAACAGGACGTCGCACTCGGTATAGACGCAGGATACTCCACGGTCGGTTTTAGTGCTGTAACCACAGATAAAGAACTAATCGCGGGAGAACTCGAACTCCGCAACGATGTCAAAAGACTGCTTGAGAAGCGGAAAGCATACAGACGCACGCGAAGAAGCTGTAAGTGGTACAGAGAACCGCGGTTTGATAATCGCGGCAGACATGACGGATGGCTTGCACCAAGCATCCAGCATAAGCTCGACAGCCACATCAGACTAATCGAAAAACTGAAGAAAATCCTGCCGATCACGCGAACCATCGCAGAAGTTGCTTCTTTTGACACACAGAAGATGCAGAACCCAGAAATCTCTGGAATAGAATATCAGCAGGGAGAACTGCAGGGATACGAGGTTAGAGAATATCTGCTCGAAAAATGGAGAAGGAAATGCGCTTACTGTGGCAAAAAGGACGTACCACTTGAGATAGAACACATCGTACCGCGGTCGAGAGGCGGTTCAGATCGAGTCTCAAATCTGACCATCGCGTGCCGCGAGTGCAACCAAACCAAGGGCAACCATACAGCAGAGGAGTTCGGACACCCACAGATACAGGCTAAAGCAGAGAAGTCCTTGAAAGCAACAGCGTTTATGAATATCGTGCGCAGTAAAATGGTTGATCTGCTGAACTGTGATCAGACTTATGGGTATATCACGAAACATGACCGAATTGAACTCAATCTCCCGAAATCACACGCGACTGGTGCTTTTGTGATCGCGGGCGGGAATGGTCAGGTATGGTCTACACATCAGGTAATCAACAAACAGGTTCGACGACAGAACCGATCATTATATAAAGCTAACTTCCTCAAGGGAGGAAAGTTAAAAAGAAACACAGTTAAAGAAGTTAAAGGATTCAAGAGGTTTGATAAAGTGAAATACGGCGACAAAGAATGTTTTATACATGGACTACGGAGTTCCGGTTACTTCAATCTTCGGACAATCACTGGAGGTCGAATCGGAGCTTCTGTGAGCAGCAGAAGACTAAAACTATTGGAACGAGCAAAAGGAATCATGCAGGAGGTGTGCGCAATTCCTCCTCACCCTTGCGGACGGGGTCTCCTTGCGCGGTAAGATGAGATCCCTGCAAAACATCAGTTTCTCGTCCCTCTGCGTTACAGATGACCCGTTTAACTGGGCTTGCGACCTCGAGGATATTGGCTTTGGCGGCTGGGAGGTCGTGTGTGAGGGAACACAGGCTCTCGATGACCAGAACATTGTACGGATGCGGGAGATCTGTGAGACGACAGACCTTGCGATAACGATCCATCTGCCGTTTTCAGACCTGAATCTTGCCAGCCTGAACTATCCGATCTGGGACGAGGTCATGCGGCAGTTAACGTCGTGCATCCGGGTTGCTTCAGAGTTTTCAGACCTGATGGTCGTACATCCGGGCTATCTCTCGCCGCTCGGGATGCAGATGCCGGATCTTGCATGGCAGCAGAACATCGCAGGGTTGCAGCAACTCTGCGACTCTGCTGACGACCTCGGTGTCAGACTCGCTGTCGAGAACATGCCGAGGATGGATTTGATCTTCGGGAAGGGGGCGGACGAGATGGCTGGCATGATCGAACTTGTGGGCCGGGAGAATCTCGGCATGACGCTTGATGTCGGACATGCACACACGAACGGTGTTTTGTCCGAGTTTCTCGGGATGAAAGAGATCGTGCACGTCCATATCCATGACAACAATGGGCGAAGAGATGAGCATCTGCCGATCGGAGAGGGCACGATTGCGTGGGCGGACGTGATGGCTGAACTGTACAAGCGGCATCGCGGGTGCAGGTTCGTTATCGAGGCGCGTGATCTCGAGGAGGGAAAGGCGAGTCTTCGGTATCTGCGGGGGGTGGTGTGATGGTGTGCGAATACTACCAGGACCTGTTGATCGATCTTCCGGAGCATCCTGCCCCATAGATTCTGGAAAAATAGAGGCGATATGCTTGAGTGAACTCGATGAAGAGCTGTGGATGGGGTGAAAGATCGTGAGACGACCAGATGGGGGGAACGCATGGGATGTACTCAGCAAGTATGCTGGAACAGTTGAAGGACCAGAAGATTGGTCAGAAGAGCATGACCATTATCTGTACGGGGTTTCCAAGAAAATAGACGGTGTTCAAGATGCTTAAGCAATTAACTCTGTTTGAAGACGAAACAGAAAACAAGACCAATCATATAGCTGAGTCTTATACCGGGATTTATGGAATGCACAAATATTGGTCCAAAAAACCCTACAATATTTTACAAGATTTTATTTTGCGATATACAAAAAAAGGAGATATAGTGATCGATCCTTTCTGCGGTTCTGGGATCTCGATAACGGAATCTATTTTTACAGGGAGGAAAGCAGTTGGGATAGATATAAACCCATCTGCGATTTTTATAGCAAAACAGATGCTCAGCAAGATACCCGTGAAATTAATACAGGACGAATTCACCATATTGGAATCTGAAATTAAGGATAACATAAATTCTTTTTATGAGGTAAGGAGGGGGGACGCAAAATTTGTAGGAACGCATTTTATCTGGGAAACTGATAACTTAACAGAGGTCTGGTATAAAAATAATACAAAAAGCAGAAGAAAAATTATTGAAAAGCCGACAGAAGACGATTTGGAATTAGCATCATCTTTTTCTTATGAGAAAATACCTTACTTTTATCCAAAGGACAATTTCTTTCATAATTCACGGATCAACACAAATCGTGAAAGTCATATCTACGACTTGTTTACTCCACGAAATTTGATGGCGTTATCGCTTCTGATGGATCGAATAGAAAAAATCGAAAACGCCGATATCAGGGAATTCTTCAGGTTTTGTTTCACTGCTTCGGTCGGACAAGCCAGTAGGATGGTTTTCGTCGTCAAGCGACGGGGGAAGTTTAATGGCAAATTGAGGGAAACTGAGAAAAAGGAAGTAGGTAGTTGGGTAATTGGCTACTGGGTGCCGAAAGAAAATTTTGAAATAAATGTATGGAACTGCTTTGAGAATAGGTATAAAAAAATTCTTAAGGCAAAAAGGGGATTGGAACGCAAAGAATACCCAATTAATGAAGCTAACAACTTTGAAGAAGTGTTAGATTCGAAAAATTTGCTTCTTTTAAACGCTCCTTCTCAAAACGCATTAAAAAAGATACCGGACAATTCTGTAGATTATGCGATAACAGATCCCCCCCATGGCAATCGGCAGCCGTATTTAGAGTTAAGTATGATGTGGAATAGTTGGCTTAAACAGGATGTTAATTATGACGATGAAATTGTAATAAGCGAATCTAAAGATAGAGAGAAAGATATATCTAATTATTATAAGTTATTAAATGAAGTCTTTGTTGAAATTGAGAGGATATTAAAGCCAAACCATTACTTCTCTTTAATGTTTAATAGTTTAGATGACGAAACTTGGATAAACTTAATTGCACATACAAATCAGCTTAACTTTGAGATAGAAAGAGTTGAAACATTGGAGTATTCTGCTAACTCGGTTGTACAAGACACTCGTGGAGCTGGATTAAAAACCGATTTTATATTGACATTCAGAAAAAATCCAGACAGAATTATCAAGAACATTGAACTAATCTCTGCAAAAAAAAACAAAGATTACTTTGTCAAACTAATAGAGAATTATTTAGAAAACTGCCGAGAAAAAGGTTTGGAAACATACCAAATTTTGAATTTGCTAATCTCCGACTTGTTGCAACAGGATAAATTTTTCAGACTCTCAGAAGTTTTAAATATACTAAAAACGTATTTTAAAAGAGAAGAAAACAAGTGGATAAAGAGAGGGGCATAAATGGATTTGAAACAAGAATTTAGAAAACTAAAAAGATACTATCAAGAAAACGCTTTTGAAAAAATATTCGATCATGAATTTGGAATATATTTTCTTAAGATGCGTTCGATATCAAGAAGCAATATTTTAAAGGAGTTGGCAAAGAGATTAAAATTCGATGTCTCTGGAATTTCTGGAAGGGATCTATTTGAATTTATGTTTTGCAAGAATATCCTGAATGAAGAGATAGATGATTTTATCAAACAAATCTATGATATGGAAAGAAAAGAGAGGATTAAAAATGAAGATTATGTATATTCACAGCTCTACAAATTGAAGGTTTTTGATTGGGGCGGTTTCTATCAAAATGCCGTTGAGCAAAATATAGTTAATAATTATATTAAGAAGATTCAAAATTATGAGGAACTTTGCAGCAGTATTGAAAATGACATAAATCCAAGAGTACGAGGCTATATATTATGTTCGTGGTATAATCATTGGACTTCTATACTGATAGAAGACATGTTTAAGGATCACCTTCGTCTATTGCCCACAGTAGGTCTGATTAAGAAGGTAGATTTTTTCTGGAAAGATTTTCCTTTCGACTTAAAGGTTACATATTTCCCTGATAGATATATGCAATTAAAAAGAAAGGGATTGAATTTAAGACCAGAATTAACAGAACTGAAAATGTTTGCAAGACAACAAAATATTCCTTATGATAAAAACGCAAACAATAAGGATATTTTTTCTGAACTTATAACAAGAATTTCGGAGGACACCTCAAAAGAATCAAAGGAATTTATCGAAAGATTTCATAGAATAAGAGAAGAAATTATCCTGAATACTATAGGAAATCCAAAAGAACTGATTAAATGGTTCTATGAAGAACAGGGGATCAGAAGATTTGACGCTGCTAATAGATTTTTTCTGGTTCTAATTGATCTAAAGAATTTAGAAGATAGTTGGAAACTCAAAAGAAATAAAAAGCTGCTATATGGGAAGATAAATGATTTCTTGGATAATAACAAAGATATGGATTTTGAAAAGTTGAAAATATATTTTAATTGGCAAGATAAAACCTACGTAACTTATGCAACTATTTTATTTATAATAAAGGATTAAATTATTGTAGATCCAAACACATAAATTCGCAAAACAATTTTTAAAACCCCCCTTCACATCCCTATGACCCCAAAATCCCAGAAATGGATGCAACTCCCGCGCAGCATCGCGATCGGACACGGCATCATAGCCGACACCGGCAGGATGTGCACCGAACTCAAACTGGGCAAGCGCGCCATTGTCGTAACAGGCAGAAAGACGCGAGAGATTGCGGGCGTTGCTGTAGCAGACATACTCAGCAACGACGGATTCGCAACAGATATCGCGATCGTCACGAACGCTGATCAGGAGAACATTGACAGCGTAATAGCCGCGGCAGAGAACGCCCCCTTCCTCGTTGGGGTCGGCGGCGGCACAGTGATCGATGTCGCAAAACTCGCATCGACGATGCTAGACATCCCGTTTCTGAGCGTGCCGACAGCAGCATCGCACGACGGCATCGCATCGATGCGTGCGTCAATCGCCCGGGATGGCGACACCGTGTCAGTCCCGGCACAGGCGCCGCTCGGGATCATCGCGGATACAGAGATCATCGCCCGTGCCCCGTACCGGTTCCTTGCATCGGGATGCGGCGACCTCATCTCGAACTACACAGCGGTTCTTGACTGGGAGCTTGCGCACCGGCTCAGGAATGCGCCGTACAGCGAGTATGCTGCCACACTGTCCCGGATGACTGCGCAGATCGTGATGGACCGGGCAGAGACGATCAAACCGGAACTTGAGGAATCTGCGAGGCTTGTTATCAAGGCGCTTGTCTCAAGCGGCGTTGCGATGAGCATCGCTGGCTCATCCATGCCGGCATCCGGATCAGAGCACAAGTTCAGCCACGCACTGGATCGAATCGCGCCAGAGCCAGCCCTGCACGGCGAGCAGTGCGGTGTTGGTACGATCATGATGATGTACCTGCATGGCGGCAACTGGCAGCAGATCAGGGCTGCGCTGCGAACGATCGGTGCGCCAACGACTGCTGCGGAACTCGGGATTCCTGACCGGTGCATCATCGACGCGCTCGTTTATGCATCAGAGATCCGTCCCGAGCGCTACACGATTCTCGGGACAGGGCTTACCGAGGATGCGGCAATGAACGTGGCGAGGATCACAGGGGTTGTATGAGTGCCCGGCTGAGCGCGTGAAAAGTGCCCTTGACTTTGATGTTTGCGGATGCGGCAGTCGCGGGTCCGGCAAAAGCATATATCACCACCGCAGCAGATCATACCACATGCTCACCATCGACGGCTCGTTCGGGGAGGGCGGCGGGCAGATCCTGCGCACATCTGTTGCCATGGCTGCGATCGCAAAAACGCCTGTGCGCATCAGAAACATCCGCAGCAGCCGCCCGAACCCGGGGCTTTCTGCCCAGCACCTGACCGCGATAGAAGCGGTGGCGTCGCTTACCGATGCAGAAGTTTCAGGTCTTCTACTCAGGTCCACTGAGGTAACCTTTGTCCCGGGTGAGATCAGAGGCGGGTCATACCGCCTGGATATAGGCACAGCAGGAAGTATTTCGCTTCTGCTCCAGTGTCTGATACCTGTTGCGCTGCATTCTCCGGAAACTGTCCTTTTTGATATCACAGGCGGAACCGATGTGAACTGGAGTCCGCCGATCGACTACCTGCGACATGTCACGCTGCCAGCACTCGCGCTTGCCGGGTGCGGCGTGGAGATCGAGGTGTTGCGGCGCGGCTATTATCCGCGTGGGGGCGGGCAGATCAGGGCTGTGATTACGCCCTCCCGGATTTCAGGGGTTGATTTTGAGAGAATGGATGCGAACACGGTTTACGGATGCTCTCATGCGTCACGACTTCCTGAGCATGTCGCAAAAAGGCAGCGTGATGCTGCTGCCACCAGACTTGAGGAGCACGGATATGCCGCGGATATCGTGATAGAGCACAACCCTGCCGCACCGAAAGGCAGCAAGGGTCACAAGGGTAGCAAGGATGGTAAGGGCAGCAGGGGCGGCAGTGGCAGCACAGGAAGCGGAATCACGCTCTGGTGCGGTCTTATGGGCGGATCTGCGCTTGGAGAGCGCGGGAAGCCGGCAGAGGTGGTCGGATCCGATGCAGCAGACAGCATCATCAGGGAACTGGACTGTGGGGCGTCGGTGGACGTTTATCTGGCAGATCAACTGATCCCGTACATGGCTATCGCAAGATCCGGGTCGTTTACCGCGAGGGAGTTATCGCTCCACACGAAGACGAATATCTGGGTATGCGAACAATTTACAGACGCTAAATTTGAGATAGAACCGCTTGATCACAACATCAGGGTCGTTTGTCGATAGGTGATCGATATCTTTTTCTCGTGGTATGCGGAATAGATTTATGACCACTCTGTCCCACCACAGATGGTGCGTGTTTCAGGGCGTGGTGTCTTTGCACACAAGAAATGAGAACAGGAGTTGATGATCATGAAGATAGCTGAAAAAATGATACGAGATGTGATGACGCGCGGAGTGGTGACCGCCTCACCGGACACGCCGGTCAAGGAGATCGCAGAGAGGATGGCGAACCAGCATTTATCCGGAGTGGCAGTGATCGGTGCGCAGGGAGATATGCTCGGATTCATATCAGAGATGGATATGGTCAAGGTGCTGCACAAACCGGACCTTAAACGGCTGACCGCAGAGGATATTATGTCTTCACGCCTGATTACGGTTGCGCCGGATGCCACCCTGGGACGGGCAGCGAGGATCATGGGCGAGGGGCACATCCACAGACTGCTGATACTGTCAGAAAAGGGCGTTGGCGCGTCACAGCGACCGGTCGGGATACTGTGCACAAGCGATATCGTGCGAGAGGTTGCGAAAGCCGGGTAATCCTATCGTCCACCGAAGCAGCATCTTCCGGGTCGTCTGCCTACTCACTCATCACCATGAGCGCAGCATGAGGACATGCTGTCACGCATGTTCCGCACTGGATGCACTTCGACTCGTCCATCGCAACACTCCAGTCATCCTCGAATGAGAAGACCTGGACAGGGCAGACACTGATGCACGCACCGCAGTGCACGCATTCATCCTCATCCCGGATGATCGGGTGTTCGAGCACAGAGACGGACGCGCCCTGGCGTTCGAATGCGGTCGCAACGCGGGCGCATGAGTCAGCAGGCACTTCGAGTACGATCTCGCCGCTCGTTGCATCGATGTTTGCGCGGTCGACATTGATCTCGACACCGGTAGCAAGAATCGCTCTCGCAATCACCGGGTCATGAACCGCCGATGAAACGTGTATCACCATCTTCATATTATCACCCTTGTCATCATCTCAACCATCTGTTACCGATGTAAAAGAAGTTTTCGCGTGGGGTGAAGTGGTTTTTTACACCGTATTGCCAGAACCGGTCAAGATGTCTGAAAATTCTATGCGGAAAAAGTCATCATCACCGACTTTCGAGGGATGATTATGACGGTTCAAAGGCGTATGAAAATCGGAGGTGGGGCAGTAAAAACCACAACCATCCACCCCGCTCCCGCCCCTACACTCACATCAATACCCGACCTCCGCTCCCTCTGGATGCTTCGTACTTTCAGTCAGAGGTGATTATGGGGTTGGGGCTTCACCTGCGCCGCTCATGCGCCTCCACATACCGCATCACAGTCCGCCTTGATGCGTGCCACACGCCCCTGATCTTCACAGCATCCAACACACCCCGCCTTGAAAGCAGGCTCAGATATTCCTGCGAGTAGGGCGCCACGGTCTCTGCAAGTTCCTTTAGCGGCACCAGTTCATCGTCCCCTCCGAAGACGGAGAGATACAATGTCAGCCCCTCGTCCACAGCCTTCGCAATGAAATTGGTAAGAGGCACGAGATCTCCTGCATCCGCTGACCTGAGAAATCGATAGTATCGCTCCCGATCTTCCGTTCTCACCACCATTGGAGGATAGCCTTTCGCAATCAGGTACAGGTTCGCGAGTAGACGCGCCACCCTGCCGTTGCCATCCGCGAATGGGTGAATCTCAACGAACCTGTGGTGCAGGAATGCCGCGGCATCTATAGGGTGCATCCTGTTCTCGGCTACTTCCCGGATCAGTTCGTCCATCGACCCGACCACCTTTGACCAGTCAGGCGGCGTCTTTGCAGCTCCCGTTATCCTTACGTTGTGGCTGCGGTATCTTCCGGCATCCTCAAGAATACCTGCCGTTACAACCTCGTGGACCTCTTGAATCGTAACATGGTCTACCGCTCTTCTCTCTCTTGCGATTTCCTCCATAAGATCGAATGCTTTTGCGTTATTGGTTGCCTCGATGTGCTCTGCAAGCGTCTTCCCGCCTATAGTTATGCCAGTCTCCAGTACAAGCTTTGTCTCAGAGAGTGAGAGGGTGTTCCCCTCTATCGCATTTGAGTGGTATGTGTGCAGCAGCCGCATCTCTTCATGCAATCTCTTTACGGCATCGGCTGGGAGTGGGCGGAGCGAATTGAGTCTCTGCATCTTCTCAGCCACACGCGACAGGAGTTTTTCCTGAACCATGGAAGCATCGGACATTATGGGTATATCTGGCAGACCGCGGATATATCGGTATCGGAGTGAAACTCGGGTTTCCGATATTCCGGGCTGGCTGGAGCTCGCGCTGATCAGAGAGACGTGCGAAGACTATTATCGATCCGCGGATTTCTGTTTTGTAGGTTCGATAAGTCACTGATCAGCAAAATATAGCCATTATGGCGGGCGAGCGAGTACGGAGCACGCTTATACGCTCCGCACTTTGTCCGCCCGCATAAAGGAATCAGAAGTCGGTCATCACCCTGAACTGATCGATCTCCTCTTTGGATAGTCCTTCTATGAACATCTCGGCTGCCTGCCGCACATCCTTCGCATTCGTGATCGCACGCCCGACCACGAGGATATTAGCTCCAGCGTCCTTGGCATCCCCTATAGTATCTGCCCTGATGCCACCGGCAACCGCAACCAGAATCTTATCAGAGAGTGCCTTGATTTCAGGGATGCTGCCCCACTGGTGCTCGGTCTTCTCGGCATCGATCGCACGGTGCAGTTCGACGACATCAGGAAGAGCCCCGAGCTCGCCAAGTTCATGCAACAACGGCAGCGGATCCGGCAGGTTCAGTGTGTCGATGATGGCATAGATCCCGGTCTTGTGCGCCTCCTTGATTGCATTCACAATCGTCGGGATTGGCGCAAGCGCGGATATCACAACAGCATCAGCGGTTGCATCGGCAACCATGCGTGCCTCGAGATTGCCTGTATCAAGCGTCTTTAGATCGGCAACGATAAACGCATTCGTCTTCGCTTCCCTGATTTTCGAGATGACATCCACGCCGTACCGCTTGATAAGCGGCGTTCCCGCCTCAAGGATCAGGTGGTCGCTATCAGGAAGCGTTTCCACGACATGTAGTATCTGGTCGATATCCGGATTGTCAAGAGCAACCTGCAGATACGGCGGATCCCACAGACGCGAGACCTTAAAGCCCATAATCGCATGTGCGCCGCGATCCTTCTCATCAAGAACCGTCTCGATCCCTGGAAATCCCTCCATCGCACGCTTGAGCGCAAGCTTCGTCGCGCCGTAGTTGTACCGGTAGATCCGGTTGTAATCCTTCGCGTCCGGGTGGATGAAGACGCTTGCAACGATTACGAGCTCCTCTGCCCGCTCCGTTGGGACGATCCCGTCCTCAACAGCATCCGCAACCGCCTTTGCAACAGCCGCCTGCGCAGGACCGAAGATGAGTGCAGCTTGTTCCATATTTTTCACAGTGACCTTTGGAACGATCAGGCACGCTGGCTTCGTGAGCAGGTTCGGGCGGATGACCGATAGGAGCGGGGTATGCCCTCCTGATAGTTGCGTCATCCCGGTCGCAAACGCCTGCCCGACAGGGCCTGTCTTCTCTCCGATTATCAGATCGATGTGCGCAAGTTCAGGCGCCTCACCGATCAGTGCTTCTCCGATTAACATCATTTAGATTAACCTCGTTTATTATGATAGATTATTGATTGAACCGCGTGTTATATATTACTTCGGTTCACGCGGGGGCCGTAAACATAACGCTGGCACCGGATCAAACCAAACCGTGATGCATCCCTGCAGAATGCATTGATGCCACCGCCAGCAGGGCGGGGCATTGCCGCATAAGTATAGAGCCACGAGGTGCAAATCCCGTGGTTACGATCGTGCCATACCTTCGCATCAATCAAAGATCAATTCTCAAGCACGATCTCTATGTTAACATTGTTCGGGACGTTGATGCGCATCAACTGACGCAGCGCCCGCTCATCTGCTGCAAGGTCGATCAGGCGCTTGTGCACCCGCATCTCCCAGTGATCCCAAGTCTCGGTGCCCTCGCCGTCCGGACTCTTCCGAACCGGGACCACCAATCTCTTGGTTGGCAGTGGAATCGGACCTGCGATCTCGATGCCGGTCCGCTCTGCTATACTCCTGACCTGTCCACAGACACTATCCAGTTCTACCGGATTTGTGCCTGACAACCGTATCCTGGCTTTATGACTCATTTAACTCCGAAAAAAATAGAAGAAGCGATCATCGCTTCTTGGTGCTGATACACATACCAGCAGCGATGGTCGTTCCCATATCGCGTATAGCGAATCTGCCAAGTTGCGGGATCTCCTTGTACGGCTCGATGACCATGGGCCTCGTTGGCTTGATCGTGACGATAGCCGCATCTCCTGCCTTTATGAATGTGGGATTCTCCTCGGAAACTTGCCCGGTGCGCGGATCGAGTTTCTTATCGATCGATAAGAACGTGCATGCAGTCTGTGCCGTGTGGCAGTGGAAGACCGGAGTGTACCCTGCTGTTATCGCAGACGGATGCTGGAGCACCACAATCTGTGCTGTAAACTCATCAGCAACCGTTGGTGGATCGCTTGCAGGACCGACAACGTCGCCCCGTCTCACGTCCTTCTTGCCGACACCACGGACATTGAATCCGATGTTGTCACCAGGAACCGCCTCCGGGATCTCCTCGTGGTGCATCTCGATTGATTTTACCTCGCCTGATGCGCCGCTTGGCATGAATGTCACCTTGTCCCCAGGTTTCATGACCCCTGTCTCGACACGCCCGACAGGAACGGTTCCGATACCTGATATTGTGTATGCATCCTGCACAGGAATGCGCAGTGGCAGTTTTGTCGGCTTCTCAGGCGCTGTGAACATATCAAGACCCTCGAGAATGGTCGGTCCCGTGTACCATGGCGTCTCCTTGCTATGTTCGGATATGTTTGCACCGAAGAGCGCGGAGGTTGGTATGAAGTTTATATCGTCTGGCTTGTACCCGACCATCCTTAGGAGGGCGCTTACGTCTTCCTTCACCTCATTGAAGCGATCTTCGCTGTAATCAACACTATCCATCTTGTTGATTGCGATGATCAGCTGGTTGATTCCAAGCGTTGTTGACAGGAATACATGTTCCTTGGTCTGTTCCATGACCCCGTCCTTTGCATCTACGGTCAGAATCGCGGCATCTGCTTGAGATGCACCGGTGATCATGTTCTTGACAAAGTCCCTGTGACCAGGACAGTCCACGATGGTGTAGTAGTATTTATCGGTATCGAACCTTTTGTGTGCGATGTCGATTGTGATACCCCGCTCTCGTTCTTCTTTCAGTGAATCCATAACCCATGCAAAAGCGAATGATCCTTTTCCTTTCTCTTCGGCTTCTGCCTTGTACTTCTCGATGATATGCGCTGGTATGGTTCCGGTCTCATACAGCAATCGCCCGACAAGTGTCGATTTTCCATGATCGATATGTCCGATGACCGCTAGATTCATGTGTGGCTTTTCTGCTGCCATATTTTCCTCCTATTTGGTTTGCATGTAGGTATGTTCTGTTGATATTAAAGGTTTTCACCATGCTCCGATCGGGATTTGAACCCGAGTCGCGGGATTGAGAGCCCCGCATGATTGGCCGAGCTACACTATCGGAGCATCCGGTGGTTGTGCTTCATGATCTTGTTATCGGGTGCATATTAACCTTTCGAGGGACCCGGCGTTGCAGGGTTGTTCTGGCAGGGGGGGTGGTTTGTGTCTATGGTGATCTCCCAACTCAAAAACCACCCTTCCGATCTGGGGGGCGGTTCTTGAATGCGTCAACGTCATTCTGTCGATGTCACGATTGCATCCCTTATCCGCCTGATCGCCAAAACCGCATCGCCCCCCATGTCAAACGGTGCCCTGCCGCTCATATCCGCCCGTATCAGAGCTTCATCGTACGGAATCGCACCGATCACAGGAATTCCAAGTTCATTCAGACGTGCGCTAATTGTACCGAGATCATCGCGCCCACCGGTCTTGTTGACAACCGCAGAGAGTCTCTGAACCCCTATCTCTCTGCTCAACTTCTGTATCCGCGCAGCAGTCTCGATCGATCTCGCGCCGGGCTCGACCACCACAATCATCAGATCGACCCCGCGGGCGGTTCCGCGCCCGAGATGCTCGATTCCAGCCTCCATGTCAAGGATCACGATACTTGACTCCCGGAGCAGCAGATGGCGCAGCAGCGCACGCAGCAGCGAGGATGCAGGACATGCGCATCCTGATCCGCCTGTGTCGATGGTCCCCATCGTAAGCATCGAGACACCGTGTTCGGTTGTGCCGAACCGCCTGGCAATGTCGTCCACCTTCGGGTTTAATTTAAAGACCCCGCCCATGCCGGTACCTGCCCGCTCTTCGATCATTCGCTTCTGTTCGGTGAGCGGAGCCGGCGGGGTTCTGATGCCGATTGCAGACGCGAGATTCATGTCAGGGTCAGCATCGATCGCAAGGACTGAGAAACCATCTTCTGCGAATATCCTGGCGAGGGTGCCTGCAAGCGTTGTCTTCCCAACGCCGCCTTTGCCTGTGATTGCGATCTTCATCTGCTTTAGTGATTATCCGGCGGGAGGATAACTTTTGCGAGCATTACCAATACCTCATGTCTTTCATATTATACACTGCTCTTTGTTCTATCGATCCGTCATCACGTACGCTTACAGCTCCAGTTGTACAAAAAAGTATTATACTAAAAAGTACGATTGCTTATCATGAGATTTTATAACCGGCAGGAAGAAGTAGAGGTGATTAGGAACTTGTCAACCCTCAGCGAAAAACATGCACATATGCTTGTCGTTTATGGCAGGCGGCGGGTTGGGAAGACGCGGCTCGTTCTGGAATCTCTTGAACCGATGTACTTTTTTGTGGATAAAAAAACCAGTGCTCTGCTGCTGAAAGAATTCTCCGAGATTGTAAGGGTGAACTCCGGCAGTTTCATGCCAGATTTTTCCAATTGGGATGACTTCATAAGATTTTTATTTGAACATTCGAAAGATAGGCATCTTATCGTGGTCTTCGATGAATTCCAGAACTTCCGAGCGGTTGATCCTGCCATATTCTCCATATTCCAGAAGTACTGGGATAGTTATTTGGATACCTCGAGTATATTACTGATCTTTGTGGGCTCATACACCGGACTGATGAAAAAAATCTTTATAGACGAAAAAGAGCCGCTATACGGAAGGTCTACTGCTAAAATTGATCTTAAACCTCTAAACTACAAGTGGGTTAGAAAGATATGCATGGATATGGGATTTAAAAGCGAAGAAGAGATTGTAAAGATGTATTCTACACTTGGCGGCACTCCAAGGTACTATCAGCTGGTGGAAAGTTACGGGCTTGACAGTTACGAAAGTGTTCTGAAATCCATGATCTTCGGCAAGAACGCGCTGCTGCAGGACGAGGTCAGACAGATTCTGATAAACGAGTTCGGAAGAAATTATACCACTTATTTCTCGATACTTGAGGCAGCATCACTCGGAAAGAACACCTTAAAAGAGATTTCAGACACTACAGGCATTCCGATGAACAGTCTTGGCAAATACTTAAACGAACTTGCCAGCACATTCGATATCATTGAACGGAGAGAACCACTCCTGGGTGGGAAAAAGATGGGGCGGTACTTCATAAAAGATCATATAGTGCGTTTCTGGTTTAGATTTGTAAACCCGAACATTTCCTTCTTAGAATCGGGTAGATATGAGATAGCACTGGATCAAACGATATCATATCTGCCGTCCTTTGTTGGCAGGGTTTTTGAAGACATCGCAACAGAGATCGCTCTTGATAACCTGCCTTTCAGGGTGTCCGGGATAGGTAGGTGGTGGAACCGGCGAGGGGATGAAATAGACCTGGTGGCGATCAATGAACAGACCAGGGAGATACTATTCGGGGAGGTTAAATGGACGAATAAAACGGCGGGGTGTGGTATCATGGAGAGTCTAAAGAAGAAGAAAGATCTGGTGAAGTGGCATAATGGCGAGAGGAAGGAATATTATCTTGTGGTCTCTAAAAGTGGGTTCACTCCTGAATTAAGGGAAATCATGAAGTCTGAGGGGGTGATCGGGTGGGATATGCAGGATATCGCACGGATGGCGAATCTGTAGAGTGTTTGTGCGTGTCGCGGTGGGTGCAGTCACCGGACGCACAGAGATTCACACATCCGGATTCGGAGGCTTCCCATGCGTGCACCCCTGTGTGGACTGCCGCCCCGGCTATGTGACCTCAACCACCTTCTTCTTCTGGCTCAAGCGAAGCAAAGTATTCCAGAAGCAGCCTGTGCACGAAGATGTACCCACCGCCCACCTTGCGCAGGAAGATGCACCCGGCTGCGTAGTCAAGGAAACGGGCGTAGCGTAGTGGCGCAGAGCTGTTTCGCCAGAGCATAATGCGCAGGACGAGATGCTGGATGCAGGCGAGACCGCCGAAGATCAGTCCAAATAGCAGCCCACCGAGCAGCCCACCGAGCAGCCCGATGAACAGCCCATATGAGAGCCCGCTGAGCAGCGCGTTACGCGCTGATCGATGCATCCCTTCATTCGGAAATGTTCTCTGGTAACTATCTCACTCTCGACCACCCCATAGAACAGCCCGGAGTGCAGCCCCACGATTAGCCATAAGAGCAGCCCACCGAGCAGCTCGGTACCTCTCAACGAAGCTCGCATCTTTGACCACGAAAAGTGCAGTGTCTCAATAGGTCGTATCTACTCGCTGAGTCCGAGCACCCCATAGAGCAGCCCGATGAACAGTCCAAATGGGAGCCCGCCGAGCAGCCCAAATGGGGGAATGCGGAGTATCTCCTAGAGCAGGCCGCCGAGCAGCCCGCATGGGAGCCCGCTGAGCAACCCGATTATGACCATAACATCTACTTTAAATATCCGCCGCTGCGCCCGCGTCGGCAGCCAGTCGGGCTGTATCCGCTCGATCAGGAAGACCGTCTGTCCGTGTTCTGACATTCCCTTGGCAAGCCATGAGAGCCAATGGATGGTCTCTTCTTTGAAAAAGCGTCCACCATCCTTTTTCTTCCGTTCAGGCGTGGAACCGGTCTCTGGATAGTCGGGAAGTGTCCGCTCTGTACGGAGCTTGAACATGCGCTCAACATAGTTGTCAAAGACGTGCTTGCGGTGAGCATCAACCGTTTCCAGCGGCTGCAGGTCGTGAACCGACATTCCACGGTAAGCAAGCGTCATGATGCTCAAGATCAGGGGTGTTTGGGCGAGTTCATAAAGTATCGGATCATCATTCAGTGCCGTACGAAGAGCAGCAAGTTCCTGACCCATCCGATCGAGATAGTCATTAATCTGCTCTTTTGTGAGCGGCTGCAAGGAGATCGCGCCCTTAAGATCAAGACGGGTTTCCAGGGTTTCATACTCCTCGCTGCGACAACAGACCACAAGCGGTGTCAGTCCATGCTCACGGCGAAAGTCATTGATCGCACAGATGCACGCCTCGCGGTGCTCAGGCAAAACTTCGTCCAGCCCATCGAGCAGGAAAGCAGATCATCGTTTTCGATCCAATCACTGGCAATTTTCTTTGGGGTGTAGTACTTGGTCTTGAGTTCATCAACCAGCCAATCCGCGATCGGCTGCTTGGCGTCCGTCCACGAGGAGAGGTTGAACACTACCGGAATTCGATGTTTTGGGTCTTTTTCGGCGCGAGCGATTGTGTCACGGGCTAATTCCACGAGTAGGGTCGTTTTACCAGACCCGGGTTCACCCAGGATGAGCAGGGTCTGCCCCATCTCATCGAAGACATCCATAACTTTCGTACCCGTTGGCAGCAGGCGGTTGGGCTTGCCGGGTGTTTGCAGTTCCATTCCCTGCCGGTTGTAAACGGCGTCCTTTCGTTCCTCCAAGCCGAGTTTGATCAGCACCTCGCCGTGCAGGGATTGTTCCAGCACACCTTTGACCCAGGAATTCTTGACCAGTTCGAGCATGCGCTCTCGGTTGCGCTCTTCGCGGGCAGATTTTGTTTTTTCGGAGGTGGGAATGCTTATGTGGACATCACTAACGAAAAATGAAACTATAAAGGCAGCCGTTCCAGTTAGAACGGCAATTAAAGGTTCCCACCCGGGTTCGAAGTAGAACCAAGCAATAGACGCAATCCAAGATATGACAGCAATGGCACGCAATATGGATCGCCATGATATCGAGAGCATTGTTTCACCTTACGACTACAATTGTCTCGGGTCGACTATTATTATTAACTCTGCATTTCATGAATGGATATCACCCCCGACTCGTTTAACTGTAGATATATCGCGTACCATCCATCCGATCATACGCACCCGCACAGTCTCACATCACCCCTTACACATCCAGATTCTCCATCTCTCGTGCATGCTTCTCGATAACCACCCACCCCAGCTCGGGCAGCATCCTCATCAGTATAGTGAACATGCGATCAGCCGCAATCGCCCTCGATCCTCACCTGTTGCATCGTCCGCGTCTCAGGATCCATCGTCGTCTCCCAGAGCTGCGACGGGTTCATCTTAATCCGAAGTTTGAGAACCCAATTCCCCACAAAAATCGATAGCTACAGCCACATTTTCACGAAATTTCATCCCATTTTCCACTCACCTACTAATTTCCAGCCACGAACACTAGCTCTGCTGTTGCCGATTTTTCCATGAACAATTCCGCCATCTCACAAACTTGTAGGTATACCGATTGTACACATAAACAAGTAGCGATCGAACCAAAAGATATTTATACATGCATACCAACTACTTACTATGG
The DNA here is from genome assembly GCA_002503595.1 of Candidatus Methanogaster sp. UBA203. GTDB lineage: Archaea > Halobacteriota > Methanosarcinia > Methanosarcinales > Methanogasteraceae > Methanogaster_A. The sequence continues at coordinate 28,628 of DASC01000044.1, forward strand.
GTTGGACTATTCATATAATACGGCGAAATATGATAGCGATCTATAAGAGCAGAAATCTGGTGGAAGATGGATTTAGAGCTTTGAAATCGGATTCAAAGATAGATCCGGTGTATCACAGTAAAGATATGTACATAGAGACTCACACTGTCTTAGTTGTCGCGGGTTATCGCCTTATCTCGCTGTTGCGGGCGATTCTTAAGCGTAGCGGGATGGAATACTCATATGGTGGGTTAAAGGATATGATAAAATCGCGAAACGCTGTAGAAAGTTTCTATGAGCATGAACAGCTGAGGAACAGACTGTATATCCGCAGACCTGCTAAACCTTCGGTGGATTTGGAGGCGATATTCAGAGAATTGAAGCTCAGGGTGCCGATGTTTGATGTGAAGTAAGTTGTACCTACAAATAACAGTTGATTTTAATCGGGTTAGGTCTCGCCCGATGTTGATCTTGGGGGATTTTTTGTGCAAAATTTACTCAAAGTTCGGCTTAATGAGACCAATGTATCGCTGCACCGTGACACCAGTATCCCCTATCCCTTCCCGTATCGCGTCCAGTTCTTCGTCTGTAAACGCTATATCACCTGATCTTCCCTTTTTTGACCTGATAGAGTGGCGGCTGTGCGATGTAGACATATCCTGCCTCGATCAATTTAGGCATGATGATATCCAACACTGCCGTTGTTTCGTTCTCCAAAAACCCGTTCATTTGTAATGCATGACACAACAGTACTGTGGATATCAGAATTCGAGACGTATCTCATGCGATACGGCGTTCTTCTCTTAATTTCCCACTTGCCCTGATACATTCATCAATCCAGTTTTTCAGAAGGACGTTTGAACTGACACCTTCTTTAAGCGCTATCTCTCGCACAGACCTCACACGATCCTCACCCAGAGGAAGAACCAGAACGCCTTTATCCTGCCCGAATGTGATCTGTACCTCATCGTCTTTCATATCTTCGAAATATTCTGCCGAATCATGAGTATCCCAGAATTCCTGCATCTCCTGTTCCGTCCTGAATCTTGGAATTTTTGCCATCATTGTACTATCGCCTCTTAAGATATAATCTTCTTTCACGTTTGTCATATCCCTCGCAGTGATTATCCGAGCAACGCCCCTCCCGAGATATAGATATACGATAAATAGGTATCGCCCACTACTCGTTTGACCGTAAACATATCGCGTACCATCCCGCCCAATCCTGAAATACGGATCGCCGATAAAAGCCTCTTCTGCCTCGGATCTTGTTACATCATGCCGCCACAGAATGTGTCTTTCATTCACTTCGTCCCATCGAAATTCTTTTATTCGAATCAAAAAGTTAATCTCCTCCTGATCCTGTGCACCCTCGCTATCTGCACCGGCACGTGCATCACGCCTCACACATCCAGATTCTCGACTTCTCGTGCATGCTTCTCGATAAACGCCCGTCTCGGCTCGACTGCATCACCCATCAGTATCGTGAACATGCGATCCGCCTCCATCGCGTCCTCGATTCGAACCTGAAGCATCGTCCGCGTCTCAGGATCCATCGTCGTCTCCCATAGCTGCGACGGGTTCATCTCGCCGAGACCCTTGTACCGCTGCACTGTGACACCAGTATCCCCTATCTCTTCCCGTATCGCGTCCAGTTCCTCATCCGTGAACGCATACCGCCTGACCTTCCCCTTCTTGACCTGGTAGAGTGGCGGCTGTGCGATGTAGACGTAGCCCTCCTCGATCAATCCGGGCATGTAGCGGTACAGAAACGTCAAAAGCAGCGTTCTGATGTGAGATCCGTCAACATCAGCATCGGTATTGTGGCAGCAGATGCCACCCATCCCGCAGACGAAGTTCTCCGCGTCATCGACTGAGAAATCATAGACCATTCCGCGGGTTGGTTCGACCTCCGTAACCGATCGTACCGGAAGTCCGATCAAATCCCCGTGCAGCGGAACAAACGCACGGTTTATGCCTGTGCCCGCATTAGCCTCTTTCTCGATCTTTGGTCTCAATTTGTCTGCCAGGTGGTGCGCGGTCCAGACCGGCGCAAGATGCAGGAGGTCATCCCGTGCCGCAACACTCAGGATATATGCAGCATGACGCTGCGTGATCGGCTTACCCCGGATCATGCCTGATGGCTCCCCGGTCGGTTCACGCACCGACATCGAGCAGACCACGCCGTGCGCAAGCAGAAGGTACTGCAACTGTGCTGCCAGATCACGCGAGACTGTGCTGACATTGATCTCGGTTTCGGAGACCGTGCCGTCGCCCATGAAGTATCCACGCAAAAACGCGAGTTGCAGATCGGGATTCACGTTAAAGACCATGTCTGGTATCCGCTTGGTGTGGGCTTTCGCGGAATCGAAACCGAAGACGTGCCTGAAGAGCGCGGCCACGACCGAATTAACGATTTTTAGCTCGTCTGCACGTGTTTCTGAGCTATCGTAGTATTTTGCATCCAGCCCAAAGGTGGATTTGATCATTCCCGCCAATTTTTCGGCAAACCTGATGTTGTTCTTCCCGATTGCGAACCGCATGCCTCCGCGCTGGCTCAGGCTCCCGTCCGCAACAAAGAACCCGATAATCTCCATCAAATCCTCATTTACCGGGATATGGCGTGGTATGGCGTGATCCGCATAGTGCACAGGCGATAATCTGACACCGTTTAACCGTGATGTGTCTTCAAGAGAGAGATCGTGTATTGAAATATAATCGCGCACACGGTTACATCCCGATGCGGCATATTGCGTCGCCCACACGGAATCAAGGCGGGATGGCATCACTTCGACCGCGTCCATGCACGCTGCCCGGTTCATTCCGAGGAGGTCGATGTACCGCTCAAAGTGGGTGAGCACCGGACGCGAGGTTCCTTTCTCCCACGCATAGAACGTGACCGGCTGCCGGATCCCGACTGCATCGCAGACCTCTTTCTGGCTAAGTCCGAGTTCGCGGAGTTTTTCGGCGATCTCATTGCGAACAGCCTCTGGAATATCCACCCGCGCCTCCACGAGTTGGGGTTTGTCACTGTGCTCCTCCCGGATGCGATCCATCAGCAACCCGGCGACATCGCCGCTGCCCATCACATCCCTGACATACATATTGACGTCAAGTTCTTCCTTTCTGGCGACGAATTCAGCCAGCAGATCGATGTCGGCAGGTGATTCGGGCACGACTCCGGAAAGCGGCAGCCGGTTCGGCGCAACGATCAGATCGCCGGGCAGTATCTCACAACCCCGCTTCAGCACGATTTCACCGTCCTCGCAGACAAAGACGCTATGCGACGAGGTTACCCTAACCTGCCTGCCATAAGCGGCGGTGATCTCGTAGAGTGGTTCTTCAATTTCGTGGCGGATCACCGATTTTATGGGTCTGAATTCCGTTTCGAGTGTGGTGAGATCGAAGCATAGCACCTCATAGCAATCAGTGTGCCCTGATTCCAGTGATACGCTTTCTCCTTCTCCATTTCCGCTCTTACTTTCCTCGCCCGTCTCAACCATGGAATCGATGAAGTCGCCGATGCAGACCGACCTGATCATCCCGTCCGGCTCCCGGATAAATGTCATCTCAGCGCCATCGACGCTCATAATCGATATTTTATGATACCTCGCCTTCGCAATATCAAACTCCTCCCCGATCCCGGTCCCGAACGCAGTGATCATCGTCCTGATCTCGTTGTTGCGCAGGATCTTGTGGAGTCTCGCTTTCTCGACATTCAGGATCTTGCCCCGGAGCGGCAGGATCGCCTGGAACTTCCGGTCCCGTCCCTGCTTCGCGGAACCGCCAGCGCTATCGCCCTCCACGAGATATATCTCGCTCTTTGCCGGATCGCGCTCTGAGCAGTCTGCAAGTTTACCCGGAAGACTCGATGTTTCGAGCGCACTTTTGCGTCTCGTCAGTTCCCGCGCTTTCTTTGCGGCTTCCCACGCTTTCGCTGCCTCCAGTATCTTATCGATGATCTTTTTTGCAGTCTTTGGGTTCTCTTCGAGAAATTCATCGAGTCCTTCCCCGACAAGCGACTGGACAAGCCCTTTCACCTCGATGTTCCCGAGTTTCATCTTGGTCTGCCCCTCAAACTGCGGGCTTGCGAGTCTTACGCTGATCACCGCGGTCAAACCCTCAAGCGTGTCCCTGCCACTGATCTCGCCGTTCTTTACGAGATTGTTCGCCTTCGCATACCTGTTGATCGACCTCGTAAGCGCAGTCTTAAACCCGCTCAGATGCGTCCCGCCCTCCTTCGTGTTGATGCTGTTCACGAACGAAAGGATGTTATCTGCGTATCCCTCGTTGTACTGGACTGCAATCTCGATATCGGTACTGTCCTTTGTTTTCTTGAAGTATGCAGGACCGTGAAGGCTATTTTTATTTTCATTCAGATACTGGACAAACGACACAATCCCGCCGTCGAACTGGTACGTATCCACCGATGGCGGGTGCGGCTCGCCCCGGCCATCCGTGATCACGATGTGCACGCCGCGATTTAAGTATGCAAGTTCGCGGAGACGCTTTGAGAGGGTAACAAACGAAAATACAGTCTCCTCGAAGATTCTGGGGTCTGGCTTGAATGTGATCGAGGTTCCTGTCCGGTCGGTCTCTCCTGTGACCAAGAGATCACCCGTCGGAACTCCCCGCGCATACTCCTGCACATACGCCTTGCCGCCCCTGTGTATCTCGACGCGCAGCCACTCCGATAGTGCATTCACGACCGACACGCCAACACCGTGCAGCCCGCCAGAGACCTTGTACACGCTCTTGTCGAATTTTCCTCCAGCGTGAAGCGTCGTCATCACGATCTCGACTGCGGGCTTGCCATAATCCTCGATTATGTACACGGGAATGCCCCTGCCATCATCCGATATCGTGGCAGAGCCGTCTCGATTCAACGTGACCTCTATCGTGGAGCAGTGCCCTGCCATCGCCTCATCGATGCTGTTATCAACAACCTCGCTTACGAGATGGTGCAACCCCACGGGTCCAGTGCTTCCGATGTACATCCCGGGTAGGGAGCGCACTGCTTCAAGTCCATCCAGCACCTGGATGCGCTCTTCGTTCTCCATGATATGGCTATGGCGGTGGAAGGTCGTAAAGTTATTGTAAGGGATGCTGTAGCTTTTTTAAGTGGAATCGTCATGCATTAGATTCTACCGCAGAGCACGCAGAACCACGCAGAGGACTTTCGCGGTCTCGAAACTCTGCACCCTCCGCGGTGGTAAAATCACTTGATTTCCAGACCGTGCCTTGTAGGGGGTTATCGCGGAGTATGGTGCGGCGCGTCAAACTCTGCACAACCCATCATCGCAGCAATCGGCTCGATCGTCGCCCCGATCCCTGCCTCTTTGATGGCTGCAATGACGTTTAAGCCAGCCAGACTCCGGATTTCCCGGGCGCTGTGACCAAAATCATACCTGCGGGCAGAGCATATCAAGCATCCCGCGTAACTCCCTGATACCGATTTGCCCGGGTGCTGTCGCAGCCCCAACTGAAGTGTACGCAAGAGCGGATCCATAGATCGGCGCAATCACCCTTGTGTGCACGCCATATCCGCCCATCCCGATGATACAGACCTGTGCAGGTGCACGTGCACAATCGAGCGTGAGTTGGAGGAGCGAGAGCGCATCCCCGTACGAATGAGGAGTCACAGCGAGTTTTGCGATATCTGCGCCGGCATCGAAACATTCGGATATGATATTCTGCATCGCTGTTATATCGGGCGTTTTCGAAAAATCATGATACGAGATGATGACGCGTTTTCCTGCATTCTTTGCCCGATGCACAACCAGATCCCGGTATTCGCTTCTGGTTCGCAGTTCGATATCGATGGAATCGACCATCTCCAGTACAGAGAGCAGAATCTCGATTCTCTCCTCTTCAGATCCATTGAATTTGCCGCCTTCAACGTTAATGCGGTTGGTTGCGATGATAGGGATTCTCACGGATTTATTTAGCTCTTTAAAGAGCGAATGCAGCGAATCGGCTGGATAATCCAGGAGATCGATCCTGATCTCGATCGTGTCAGCGCCAACACTTGCAGCACGGATCGCGTTTCTCAGCGGATCATCCGCAATCGCTGCAACGATCTCAGTCATCATCAGCCACCCCATCAGCCATCACGCACTCTCTGATGAAGCGGCGCACCTTATCAGGGTCCCGCTTTCCATCGGTCTCGACTCCGGACGCTGTATCTACCGCATACGGATGAACCTTCCGTATCGCATCAGCGGCGTTATCTGGCGTAAGCCCGCCAGCAAGGATGACTGGCAGTCCCGAACGCTTGACGATCTCGGCACTGATTCTCCAGTCGTGTACCTTCCCGGTCCCTCCGCCTCCGCCTTTTCCTCTGCTTCTGGCTCCTGTACTGGTGCTGATGCTGGTATCGAGCAGTATTGCATCAGCAATTCCGGTCAGGGCATCGATTCGGCTTATGATATGATCTGCAATCCCGCACGGTGCGTCTTTGGGAACTGCGATCGTCTTGATCAGCTTAACGGTCTTTGATATCTCTGCAAGTTCGCTTACAGGGAGGTCGTTGTGGATCTGCACGCAAGTTGGGTGCGTCTCTCGTATCAGCGCCATCGCCGAACCGAGATCATCAGGCATGATGACAAGCACCGAATCCACAAAGACCGGAACCTGCTTGATCAGTTCCTTCGCTGTTTCCGTATCGATCTTCCGTGGCGATCTTACCGGTACGTCTGTGATGAACCCGACCGCATCAGCGCCATACGCAATAGCATGTGCGAGATCGCCGGGGTTTGTGTTTCCGCAGATTTTGATTCGTGTTCGTGGCATGACCGAAACCTTTATGTACTCTCATTGTGCTATATATATTACTTTCGGTGAGGTATATATTTGAAACGACTTGGTATTGTTCAACATCGATTTGGCGGTCTGTTGATCGCGAGAAGCGGTCAGCAAATTCCAGCCATCGGTTCTGCGGTGGTGACCAATACCATGAAACGGATCGGAACTGTGCGGGAGGTTTTTGGACCCGTATCCCGTCCGTATATCTCCGTTAAAATATATAAAAACATTACCGATGCTGAAATTCATGAACTTGAGAACAAAAAACTGTATACTGTGTGAGGATGGAAATGGTAGAACTTGAACGCGTAATCGAACGTCCGGAACGGATAAAGGAGCGGATCAGACAGCGGAGGGAGCGTGAGCGTGAACAGGAGCGCGAGACCGTTGAGTGTCCTGAGTGTCACAGCCGCGTCCTTGAGCGGGATTATGAGCGTGCTGAACTGGTGTGTAGATCATGCGGGCTTGTCATCGAGACGAACATCATCGATCAGGGACCTGAATGGAGAGCATTCGATAGCGATCAGAGGCTAAGGAGAGCCAGAGTCGGATCTCCGATGACCTACACGATACACGACAAAGGACTCTCCACCATGATCGACTGGAGAAATCGGGACTCTTACGGGCGGACGATCTCCACAAAGAACCGTGCCCAGTTGTATCGGCTGAGGAAATGGCAGCGCAGGATTCGTGTCAGCAATGCGACCGAGAGGAACCTTGCGTTCGCGCTATCCGAACTCGACCGGATGGCATCGGCGCTCGGACTCCACCAGAATGTGCGGGAGTCAGCCGCCATGGTCTACCGTAAGGCGGTCGAGAAGAACCTGATCCGCGGGAGGAGCATCGAAGGGGTTGCAGCCAGTGCGCTATATGCTGCCTGCCGCCAGTGTTCTGTTCCAAGAACGCTTGACGAGATTGCAGCGGTCTCGAGGGTGAGCCGGAAAGAGATCGGTAGAACCTATCGATTCGTTGCACGGGAGCTCGGGCTGAAACTCCAGCCGACATCACCGATCGATTATATCCCCAGATTCTGCTCCGGTCTTGACCTGGGCGGGGATGTGCAGGCACGCGGCATCACGATACTTCGGTCTGCGGCAGAGAGGGAGCTTACGAGCGGACGCGGACCCACCGGAGTTGCTGCTGCTGCAATATACATCGCGTCGATCGAGTGCAATCAGCGCAGGACCCAGAGAGAGGTGGCAGAGGTTGCCGGAGTCACCGAGGTGACGATCCGCAACCGGTACAAGGAACTCGCAGAGGAACTGGACATCGAGATCATACTGTGATCCTGAGTGGGGGCTTAGGGGTTTCGCTGATGCTTTGTGGCTTACTTGTGACACTGGAAGGCAAGAGACGTCTGCTTAACTGTAGTAAGATGTGATCGCCTTCCAGCATCAGTTCTCATCGACTTCACAAAGCGCGGCGGTCATGCAAACGTATGTGTTTAGCTATACTCAGCACCGGCATAAACTGCGATTTTTTTATTGGTGGAACCAAACTGATACAACCCACAAACAAGGACTCAGCGCCTTGCTCACACTACGGTTTCAGAGATTTGAAAAAGCTCAAGTTGTGGCGGTGTGAAGTATAACCACTCGAGGTACATAACAGCNNTTTTCGCCTCAGCTAAACACATACATGCAAACCAAAAAACTTTACACACCATCCAGCGAATACCAATGCATGAGACTTGTAATCGGGATCACGGGTGCATCAGGCGTGCAGTACGGAATACGCCTCACAGAAGTCCTGCAGGGCAGGGCAGAGACGTATCTGATCACCACCAAAACCGCGCGCCAGATAATCGAAATCGAATCGGATACCAGCGTCAGTGCGGTCGAGAAACTCGCAACCCATGCACCAGATGAGCATGATTTCACGTCTCCAGTTGCGAGCGGGTCGTATCTCTTCGATGCCATGGTGATCGTGCCGTGCAGCATGAAGACACTTGCAAGCGTAGCAAACGGTGTATCGGACACCCTGATCACGAGAACTGCTGATGTCTGCCTTAAGGAGGGGAGAAAACTGATTCTGGTTCCAAGGGAGACCCCACTCAGTCTGATCCACATCGAGAACATGCTCCGTGCGAAACGGGCTGGTGCTGTGATCCTTCCCGCATGTCCGGGATTCTATCCGAGACCAGATAGCATCGGGGACGTGGTCGATATCATCGTTGGACGGATACTGGACATGCTCGGAATCGAACACGAACTGTACGAGCGGTGGGGCTTGGTTAATACCCGATAAGAACCATATTTCATTTACACCATGTCCAGTAATTTCGAGCAGATATACGCGGAGCATCCCGAGTGGTTTGGTGAATGGTACGAGCCAGTGGTCATGCTGATCCTCTTAATCGCGCTGGTGCTTATAATTCCGTACATATACACCGAATTCTTTGAGGAGTATGTGAAGCAACTCACACGGAAGAAATGAAGATCACACGCCTTACGTCCGGATGCGAGGTCATCGATGACCTGCTCGGCGGCGGATTTGAAACTGGCGTTGTAACGCAGTTGTTTGGCGCTGCCGGAACCGGAAAGACGAATATATGCCTTCAACTGATCATAGAATGTGTAAAGAGCGGGAAGAAGGTAATATTCATCGATTCGGAGGGATTCTCTCCGGAGCGGTTCGAGCAGATCGCTGGAAACGATGCTGCAACGATTGCAAAGGACGTGATCGTATATGAGCCGATAAATCTGGAGCAGCAGTATTCTTCCATAAAAGAACTCGATAAGATCATCAATGAGAATGTGGGGCTCGTTGTTCTGGATTCGGCAACCACGTTCTACCGTCTTGCGCTCGAGAACGACGGTAACATTGCTCTTCGGAGAGAACTTGCGAATCAGATTGCGCATCTGCACAGGATCGCACGGAAGTACGGTGTTGCGGTCGTGATCACCAATCAGGTCTACACCGAGATCGATTCTGGTGAACTCTGCCCTGTCGGCGGCACAATGATCGAGCACCTCTCGAAGGCGATCATCAAACTCGAGCGCATCGGCACAGGCAGGCGGCGGTTTGTGATCCGGAAACACAGGTCGAGACCGGAGGGCTTGTCCTGCGAGTTCCTGATCACCCAGGCGGGGGTGAGGTGATCCACACCGTATACCTGGTACGGGCGATCGGTTTCATCGTGATCGGTGTGACGTTTGCAAGTATCATCGTCGAGACCAACATCTTAACACGGTTCGGAGTGCTCACGAAGGGGATATGCAGGATCTCCAACCTCTCCCGCGGGTCTGTGCTTGCGCTTCTTGCCTGCATCATGAGTTCGACCGGCGGAAAGTCGATGCTTGCCGAGTTCTACAAGAGAGGTGAGGTTGACAGAACCGAGACGACGCTGGCAATTGTGATGAGCACGTTTCCGGTCGTGCTCGGCGAATCGCTCTTCCGGATACATGCGCCGATCGCGGTCGCATTGTTGGGACCCGCTGTTGGCGGGGTATATGTTCTGCTCACACTCTTTGCGGCATTCATACAGACGCTCGGCGCATTGATTGCATCGAGGGTGCTGCTTCCCAATAGAGCGTGCGCCATTGGGGGTGCGGATCGGTCGGAAGATAGATCGATCGCACTCGACTGGCAGACGATCAAGAGAGGGGCAAGGCAGGCGTATCCTATCCTCCGAAAGATCGTTCCGATCCTGATCGTCTCGATGCTTGCGATCGAGTTCCTGCTGAGTCTCGGCGCCGGGATATATATCGCGCAGGCGGCAAACCCGATCCTGAATCTGCTGGGGCTGCCCGGTGATGTGATCTATGTGCTGATCGCGCAGTTCATCCACTTCACGGCAGGATATGCAACGGTACACACGCTGCTCTTGAATGGTGTTGTCACCGACAAACAGGCAATATTAACGCTTCTTGTTGGGAGCATGGTTGTCATAACGATGATCTATGTGAAATACAGTTTCTCGATGTACGTCTCGCTATTCGGGAAGTTCGGAGTTACGATCACAGCGATCCATTATGCATCCAGCATGATCGCAAAAGTCATCACGATCCTGCTGGTGGTGATGTGGTACTGAATCGTCTACGTGGGCGATCCATCGATGCCACTGCCCGGAAGGCAGGGTATTACTGATGAAAACAGAACCGTAACCGCTAAGTTGCGTAGTTTTTTAATTTCTTCGGGGGGATCTGGGTTATGGCAAGATTAACCACAGAGGACACGGAGGGCAC
>DASC01000044.1:39633-41152 GCA_002503595.1 Candidatus Methanogaster sp. UBA203
TAAGTTGCATCAGAAAACTTTTTAATCGCTGCAATCCCTCATCTTCCTGATGCGAAACAATTTCGGTATACAACCCGGCGACATCATCCGGATCGTATTCGCTGTAATTATAGTTATGCTGATCTATAAGTTCCTGCTGTTCATGCTCGGCATAGCACAGACAATAATCATTGTAATATTAATATATATTACCTATAAAATTATTAAAGCAATCCTGTGACGACATCTTTATATGATCTAATCCCTGTTATGGAATCATGGGCTTATTCAAACGGATGGAACTTGTGGTAAAATCCAAGGCAAATAAACTTCTTGATCGATACGAGGATCCAAGAGAGACGCTTGACTACTCGTATCAGAAACAATTAGAACTCCTTCAGCAGGTGAAGCGCAGCACAGCCACCGTCATCACAGCAAAGAAACGGCTTGAACTCCAGAAAGTGAAGCTGCAGCAGAACATCCAGAAACTCGATTCGCAGGCAATAGACTCTGTTAACGCTGGCAGGGACGATCTTGCACGCCTCGTGCTCGAACGGAAGGCGAACAATGTGATCGAGATCGAAAATCTCACCACACAGATCCAGGAGCAGGAGATAGAGCAGCAGAAACTTATTAATACCGAAAAGAAGCTTTCTGCAAAGATAAATGCGTTTCGGACGAAGAAAGAGACGATAAAAGCACAGTACACCGCTGCCGAAGCGCAGGTGAAGGTGAAGGAGGCGGTCACCGGGATCTCCGAAGAGATGGCAGATGTAGGGTTTGCGATCGATCGCGCGGAAGAGAAGACCGAGAATATGCGTGCAAAGTCCGCTGCTCTTGATGAGATGGTCGAACTCGGGGCTCTCGATGAGATCGGGGGAGAGGACGAGATCGAACGGGAACTTAAGAAGATGAAGACCACGACAGGTGTGGATGATGAACTTGCAAAACTGAAAGCGGAGATGGAGAAATGATCATAAGAGTCGTTAATGAGGGGCAGTACGAGGTGAGCGATTCCCTGCTGGATGAGTTGAATAAACTCGACAACGAGATCGTGGAATTGCTCGAATCCAGCGATGAAACAAGGTTTCGGGATGTGCTCATGGAATTCATATCGATGATACGGGAGAACGGGAAGCCGCTTGACCCGGACGTCATCGTAGAATCCGATCTGATCGTTCCGCCGGAGGATCTCACGCTTTTGGAGGCTGCAAAGATATTCAGCGGAGAAGGAATCATACCGGATTGAAATCCAGGTCTGAGCTGTCTGCACAGGGATTTTAGTCTCGCGACAGTCTGATGAACTCAGCAATCGAACTCTGCTGCAAAGACGAGGTTCTCTTAATCCAAGTTCCCCTCAAAATCAAAACCATCATCAGAAAGGCGACCTCAACGGCGACGGCAATGTAACTGCCGCAGACGCCGCGATCGCGCTTCGTTTCGCAGCCCGCTGCGAATGCGACCCGGCAGCGGATGTGAGTGGCGGCGGTCAGGTCACATCGCTTGATGCGCTCATAATCCTGCCGGCGGCGGGCGGGAG
>DASC01000044.1:41237-42848 GCA_002503595.1 Candidatus Methanogaster sp. UBA203
TTGTATCTCTTCATCATCGCCAAACTCAAAAACAACCGTCTTGTTGTGAATAAAAGAGACTTTGGTGTCATTAAATACATCCATTCTCCCAAGCAAAGCCGGAACATCCTCTTCAAGCGACCACGCAACCCTTGCATTCATCGCATAATCACCAATCCTCATTTCGATCGTTTTGATGATTACCGGAATGCTGCCGCCACCGACACCGCTTATTTCTTGAATCTTCCCCTCTTCAATCGTTAAATCAAGATTCTCTCCGAGTTCTCTTGGAAGCAGCGTTATATCTGCACCAGAATCGACATACATAAATGAAATCAGATCCTTTCCCTCCGCATCCTTAAAATAAACCTCAGCAACGGGTCGATAGACCGTGCCAAAGAGTTTCGAATATTCTTTTCTGTATCTAAATAATGGCATTCTTCATCTCCAGGATAAGTGCATCTTCTTCAGGTATTTTTGCTATTTTCGGAGTTTTATCCGGATACTTGGCTCTGAACTCTTTCAGGATTTTCGTAAGACTTCTATCATGCAATACTACCTTTTCATCAGCAATTATCACATAATCGCCTCTATATGCCTTCAGATCGTTTTGTACAAACCATTCAAAATCCTTGCTCGCCATTTGAATCACCTGAGGTGATCTTGGTGATGTTTGTATTATACTTTTTGCGGGTGCGATTGATGCGTGCGCGGGCGTAGGTTGCGGGAGGGGGTGTGGTGGCTCTGCATAGCGCTATTCGAGGGGGCGAAAGGCTTTTATAGGGGCAGGTTGTGTGTACGGATGTAACACGTCGGAGTCGATTATTATGACAAGGTGTCCCCCCACAACCGAAATACGTATCGATCTGCGAACAATTCTCAGCGCGGGCGTGCTCGCGGTGCTGCTGCTTGCGTGCGCTAGCACGGCGGCGGGCGTGGTGACGCGGGTTTTGGATGATTGCGGCGGCGCGGGCGTGAATTGAACTTACGCGCAGGAAGTCGGGTGTGTTTACGCGGCTCTCTGTGCTGGTGGTATGTGTGCAGGCGTCTGACGCGAGGCGGTGAAGTTAGGTACAATGATTTATAAAGCAGAAGACTTATGATAGGATAGGTGTGAAAATGGCAGAAATATTTGCATTGCCCACGGTTGTCGAAAAGGAGATAAAAGCCTTAATTAAATATGGTTATTACTCCAGCATCGACGAGGTTGCAAAAGATGCTTTCAGAACGCTTCTGTATGTTAAACCTGATCTCAGGATCTCTGCTGCCATCGAACTTTACAAAGAGGGAGAGATATCACTAAACAAAGCTGCTGAGATGATCGGCGTATCAACGATCGAATTCAAAGACATCCTTGCCAATAGAGGCATCAGTAGGGTGGTAGGAGCCAGAAGTAGGGAAGAACTGAGACATGGTGTTGAGATGATTAAAAAATTGAGAGAATGAAATCTTTAATCTTTGATACAGATGTTCTCAGCACTTTTGGAAAGATAAGAAGGCTCGATCTACTGCGGAAATTACTTCCTGATGCGACGTTCCTTATTCCACCTTCGGTTTACGGTGAACTCTTCAAAGCAAGAGATCGCGGGTACGAATTCGTTGACCATATCTTATGGAGTGGAATTCTCGAGG
>DASC01000044.1:42906-44390 GCA_002503595.1 Candidatus Methanogaster sp. UBA203
ACAGGAGTTACATTCTTGTTACGAATGATACGGCAGCTAAAAAGGTTTGTGACCGGAATAGGATTGAATTTATCGATTTGAGCATGATCTTAAAGTCCTTGCTTGCGACAAAAATTCTTACGGGGAGTGAACTTGGAAAATTGATCGATGAGATTGAAAGGAAGGATAGGGTGCTGATCAAAGATAAAGATGATATTTTGGCGGAGGGTAGCGATCAGGTATCCGATACCTGATAGTCCAGATAACGAAGAACCGTGCATAGGTACATCACCTCCGCGATTCCACACTTTACGAACGCCTGACTTCCTGATGCGAATATCTTGTTCTTCAAAGAGGTGCAGGCTTCGTCTTCCGGATGCGCGCAAGCATAAGTTTTAGACGATGGGGGATGTTGATCTCACAACAGCGCGCATCGATCAGATAGGATCTGCTGGCGGCTTTTGACGGGGGCATCGCCAGAAGATCATTTAGCAGCATCTTTGCGGGCAGTGGTCATGGTAGGGGAATTTGGGCGGCGTATCTGCCGACCCGGGTCGTGGCTTTGCGCTTGGGGCTGCTGCGGTACCCGGGGGCAGACACGGCTGCGCCGCGGGTTTGTGTTGGGTGTGGATCTCAGGACATGGGCGTGGCGGTGGCGGGGGGAATTGCCGCTGGGGGCGGCTGATTGCGCGCAGGTTCGCAGGCGCCCGGATGGTCGGGCGGCGGCTCTGCATAGCGATATTCGAGGGGGGCGAAAGGCTTTTATAGGGATGGGTTGTGTGTACGGATGTAACACATCGGAGTCGATTATTATGACAAGGCGTCCCCCCACAACCGAAATACGTATCGTATTGCGAACAATTCTCAGCGCGGGCGTGCTCGCGGTGCTGCTGGTGCTTGCGTGCGCGGGTGCGGCGGCGGGCGCGACGTGGGTTGTGGATGATGATGGCGGCGCGGGTTGTGTGGGCATGCAGGCGGAGGCGGCGGGATGACTTGCCTGCTACATGTGCTGGTGGCTGTAACCCTCGTGATGCTTGCAGCGGTGGGTGTGGGCGCGGACATTCCCGAAGAAGAATGGAACAAGACTTTTGGAGGAACTAACGCCGATTATGCTTACTCTGTCCAGCAGACCACTGATGGCGGATACATCATTGCAGGAGGCACCGGTGGTTCGTATGGCGCTGATTGGTGTGATGCATGGCTCGTGAAGACCGATTCAGATGGAAACGAGGTGTGGAACCGGACATTTGGAGGAACTAGCAGTGATTTTGCTTGCTCTGTCCAGCAGACATCAGACAGCGGATACATCCTTACTGGGTACACGTTTTCATATGGTGATGGTTCCGGTGATGCATGGCTTGTGAAGACCGATTCAGATGGAAATGAGGTGTGGAACCGGACATTAGGAGGATCTGCCGTTGATTACGCATGGTCTATCCAGCAGACATCAGACAGCGGATACATCCTTGCAGGAAAAACTTCTGGCTCTCTGGTAATTCGAGTTA
>DASC01000209.1:0-2732 GCA_002503595.1 Candidatus Methanogaster sp. UBA203
AGAAGGATCTTTCAAACTCAGGTCTAAGTTCCTTTCTGTGTAGTGGTGTATGATATGTCGCTGTCCCAAAAGTTCCTCGAACTCCATCCGCCCCATCCCGGCAAGTACACTTGCTTTGCCTGATGAAAGCACGCCACGCTGATACAGTGCCAGTGCCAGTTCCTTCGTTAATGTGTCTTCCACTTCAGCAGGAGGCAGACGGAGCGCATCCACAATATCCCCCGGTATCTTCAAGATGAGATTCGGAACTCCTTCGCCATGCATCGTCTTCATCCTCGTTTCCATATCCCCCTGTTTTGGATTTCTATCTATATATTATCATCTACCTTAAAACGGGTCACGCGGATCCGCGATCTCCCCTTGAATCGCGCTCACCGCGGCAGTCTCGACCGATGAAAGATAGATCTCTGCGCTATTGTTCCCCATCCTTCCCTTGAAGTTCCTGTTCTGCGTGGATAGCACCTTCTCCTCGTCTCCGAGCGCAACCGTCCGTCCGATACAGAATCCGCATCCGGGCGCGCATACGGCAGCACCTGCCTCGACGAGTGTTGCAATCACGCCTTCTGAGATCGCCTGCAAGAGCACGCTCCTGCTTGCAGGATACACGACCAGTCTGGTGCCCTCAGCCGCCCTCCTGCCCGCAAGCACGCGTGCGGCAATCCGCAGGTCCTCGATCCGCCCGTTGGTGCACGATCCTATGCAGACCTGATCAAGCGGCATTCCAGCGTACTTGCCCACAGGGGCTACGTTGTCGACGCGATGCGGGGCAGCGATCTGCGGCTCGATGTCATCAGCAGGTATCACGATCTCGGATGCGTAATCCGCCTCTAGATCGGGGGTGAGCGGCGCGTACTCATCAGATCTTCCGTAACGCGCAAGAAACTCGCGTGTCTTCTCATCAGCAGCGCAGAGTCCGCATTTCCCGCCTGCTTCGATCGCCATGTTGCTCATAACAGCCCTTGACTCCACACTCATACCGTCTACCGTGCTCCCGAGAAACTCCATCGACATGTATGTCGCGCCATCAGCGGTGATCCTGCCGCAGAGATACAGGAAGACGTCCTTCGAATAGACATGCGCACCAAGGTCCCCCTCGACCTCGATCCTGTAACTCGTTGGCACCTTCAGCCACGCCTTCCCGTACGCCATGATCGCTGCCATGTCAGTCGATCCCATGCCTGTCGCAAACGCGCCGAGCGCGCCATGTGTGCACGTGTGGCTATCAGCGCCGATGATTACCTTGTACGGGGCTGCGTGCCGTTCGAGCACGATCTGGTGACATACGCCGTCGCCGTTCTCGTAGAACTTGATCCTGTTCTCCCGCGCGAATCTCCGCATCATGATCTGGACATTTGAGACCTGCTCGCTCGGGGATGGTGACGCGTGGTCGCAGACCGCGATCACTTTGTCGGGATCGTGAACGGTTCTTGTCGCAAGTTCGCCCTCCATCAACTGGATCGCGAGCGGAAGCGTACCATCGTGCGCGAATGCAAGATCCACAGGCACGACGATCATATCATTCGGCAGAACGTCTCTTCCGGTCTTTCGGGACAGGATCTTCTCCACCATTGTTTGTGTGGTCATGGTTATCTCCAGCGAAAGTCCTTATATCACCGAAACATAAATAAATAGCTACCAGACAATTGGAGGTAATCATGAGATTAAAAGATATTGTGCTAATCGTGGCAGTTGTGTCACTGCTACTATCATCAGGATGCATCTGGCAGGATGAGAAGGTTGTTGATACCGATGGCGATGGATGGGACGATAAACAGGAACTGATTGCCGGAACCGATCCGGACAATGTGGATACCGATGGCGATAGTTACTGGGATTCAAAGGATGAAAATCCACTCGATCCGGACATACCAGTTCCACGGGTAACACCGACACCGGTAGAGACGGTTGTGCCACCGTCGCGACCCACACCAACCCCAACCCCAACCCCAACTCACGCATTCGAGATCACCTATCCTGCAGATGGCGATAGCGTTCCCCGCTTAATCGATGTCAAAGGACATGGTGGTGTGCCCGGCTCAAAGGTCCGGATTCATGTCTGCACCGAAGATGAAGGAGATCGCCTTCGACCAAGTATCGGGTATGTCGACGAGGATGGTAACTGGGAAGTAGAGGATGTTGAACTATGGGACGTGACAGGATATGTACTCGGGGAAGAGGCAGTGATCTATACGATGATGGTTGTTTCTCAGACGGGTGAAACAATTATACGTCCTTCCGAGAACGTCACGGTGTACCGGGGATAGGAGAGGCATCAAGGATGATTACAGAGAGTCTACTGGCACCGGGACATCGCGGCTGCGCAGGGTGCGGGGCATCGCTTGCAGCGAAGTTTGTTCTTGAAGGCGCCGGCAGCGACTGCATCGTGTGCGGTCCTACCGGCTGCCTTGAGGTATTCACAACCCCTTACCCTGAATCGGCATGGCGGGTCCCGTACATCCACTCGCTCTTCGAAAACCCTGCCGCAGTCGCGTCAGGGATTGAGACCGCACTCGCTGCCCGCGGCAATACCCACACAAAGGTACTCGTCATCGCAGGCGACGGCTCCACATTCGATATCGGTATCCGCAGCATATCAGGGGCATTCGAGCGCGGGCACAACATAACGTATGTGTGCTACGACAACGAGGCGTATATGAATACAGGCATCCAGCGCAGTGCAGCAACGCCTTTTGATGCATCGACCACGACGTCCCCTTCCGGAGCGGTTTCTT
>DASC01000209.1:2783-5688 GCA_002503595.1 Candidatus Methanogaster sp. UBA203
TACCCAAAAGACGTGATCCGCAAGATAAAAACCGCTACCGAAACCGAGGGTCCGGCTTATGTCCAGATCCACGCGTCATGTTGCACTGGCTGGTACTTCGACAGTTCCCTGGGCGTCGAGATCGTACGGCTCGCAGTAGAGACCGCGCTGTACCCGATCTTTGAGATCGTCGACGGAGAACTCGGGAAGGTGCATAAGATCAAACAAAAACCTGTCGAGGAGTACCTCCGGATGCAGAAGCGGTTTGCGCATCTGTTCAAAGATGAGAGCGGAAGAGATGAGATTGCGAAGATTCAGGCAATTGCTGACCACAATGTCGAGCGGTACGGACTTACGCGCAGGACCTGAATATATATGTTACGTGAAATGTTCATGCAAGAGAGGCGCGCAGATGAATAGGTATGATCTACAAGATCTTGCGCTTATCAGATGTAGGGAGGCACGTGTGTTACCGGAAAACGGGAATTATGAAGGATCGTATTATCTTTGTGGATACGTGGTTGAATGTGGGTTAAAAGCATGTATCGCAAAACAAACAAGACTTCATGATTTCCCAGACAAGAAGGTTGTTAACGCAAGTTACAGTCATAAACTTGGAGATCTTGTTAAGATAGCTGCTCTCGGACCGGATCTGGACAAGGAGTTGGAAAGTAATCCGGATTTTACAGATAATTGGAATACTGTCAAAGACTGGTCCGAGAAGAGCCGATATGAGAAACATACCGATAAAGAAGCACAAGATCTCTATTCTGCGATCGCAGATGCAAAACAAGGAGTTTTACAATGGATAAAACGCTATTGGTAGAGCGAGACATACAAGAGGGAAAGGATCTGGTAGAAGCTCTGGACAAGACAGAGTTTAAAGTAGATGCTTCTCTGTGGTTCTATTCGTCAGATTCTGACGAATGGCGGCTTTTAATCGCTTCTCCGTTTGTAGAAGAGAATGGTCCGAGGAAATCTTATGGTTTTATACGGTCGGTGCTGACACGACCATCGCCGCCGTCAGGAATTTCTCTGAAAAATATTTCAGTTCTGCGCCCAAAGCATCAATTAATAAAACTTCTAAAGACGGCAATCCACACAGGACCTGATATAGCTGGTATCAGATTTACACGAAACGTTATAAACAATACACTAATAGAAGATGCCTACATTTACCGCATACTATGAAACTTGCAACAATCATGCTCCACACAATGGACAAAAGAAATACGAATCTGTGAGATGATATAATTGACTATAGAGAATGGAGATTTTATACGGATAAATTATACCGGGCGGTTGGAAGACGGCACGGTATTCGACACCACCGACGAGGAAGTCGCAAAGGAACATGGCATATATGATGAGAACACCCGATACGATTCTTTCGTGATCGTCGTTGGCAAAGGGCATGTCGTGGAAGGTCTGGATGAGGATATTGTTGAAAAGGAAGTCGGCTATCACGGGACGGTTGAGATTCCGCCGGAGAAGGGCTACGGCGAACGCAAAACAGAACTGGTAAAGACATATCCCACATCCAAATTTACAGAGACGCCTGTGAAAGGGATGCGGGCGATCGTCGATGGGAACGAGGGTACGGTCGTCATGACCATCGGGCGCAGGGCGCGGATCGATTTCAACAGCCCTATGGCTGGCAAAACCCTGACCTTTGAGTACGTGATCGAAGAGCAGATCGATGACGACCTCGACAAGATCAAATCCCTGTTAAAATCATACTTCAGGAGGGATTTTGATGTGGAGCTTGTCGATGAGACTGCTGTGATCGAACCGCCAGGTGATCTCCGGCTAAATCAGAACTGGCTGCTCGTGAAGTCGAGGATCGCACACGAACTCCTCGGATCGATGGAACTCGATAGCGTGAAATTCGTTGAGACATATCAGAAATCGGAATAAGAGCCATGAAAGCTTGTATCTTATGCGGTGGGCTGGGCACAAGACTCCGTCCACTGACCCTTGAGCGACCAAAGCCGCTGATACCGCTTCTAAACAAACCCTCGATTGTGCACTTGATCGAGCACCTGAAGACCGAGGGGTTCACAGATGCCGTGCTGACACTCGGTTATCTCGGTGAGATGATCGAAGAAGAGGTGCGGAAGATCGAGGGCATCGATATCGATTGCGTCTATGAACGAACCGCGCTCGGGACTGCAGGAGGGGTCAAGAACGCCAGATCGCATCTTGAAGATAACCCGTTCATGGTCGTTGGCGGCGATCATGTCCTTGACCTGCAGCTTCGTGAGCTATGCCGGTTCCACGAGACGAACGATGCCATCGTCACAATCGGGCTGATCTGCATCGACAATCCCGCCGAGTACGGGGTATGCGACATGGATGCGGATGGCATGATCCACAGGTTCCTTGAAAAGCCAGAAGCCGGTGAGGCATTCAGCAATCTCGTAAATACCGGGGTCTATGTCTGCGATCCTGAGATTCTGGACTGGATTCCCGACGGCGAGATGTATGATTTTGCAAAGAACGTCTTTCCTGCCCTGCTCGACGCTGGAAAGGAGATCGATGGCTTTCTCGTGCAGGGCAGATGGACTGACATCGGCAATCACGAGATGTACCGGAACGCATGTAAATGGAAACTCGATCAGATATCTGGCAGCGCAAGAATCCCCACACCACGAATCAGGGATCCAGTGATGATTCAGGGAGGTTCGGATATCGCGGAATCGTCCATGATCGTTGGTCCGGTTGTGATCGGTGAGAATACAACGATTGGGGATCGGGTGCTGATCGGTCCGTACACAACGATCGGGTCGGGTTGCACGATTGAGGATGATGCGCACATCCTGACCTCGCATATCTATGACAACGTCCGGATCGGCAGGGAATCGCTCATCTTCAGTTCCATCATCGACAACGATTGCCGTGTGCACGAGAATTGTTCGCTCGAGAC
>DASC01000039.1 GCA_002503595.1 Candidatus Methanogaster sp. UBA203
GCGGGGGTTGCCCAGCCAGGTCAAAGGCGATGGGTTTAGGGCCCATTCTCGCAGGAGTTCGTGGGTTCGAATCCCACCCCCCGCATGTTCAAAAAAAGCGTCTTCAAACCTCGCTCCTCCGGGATTCTTTCCATTCAACGCCTGCCCCGAGTGCCTGTTTTTTCAGTGCGACGACCCCGCAGACCGTGATCAGCCAGAGATGCGCGACGAGTCCGAACGTCCGGACAACCCCGCGGCGTAGACCATACCTCTGCCACAACCGAAGCCCGTACAACGGCACGAGCGGTGTAGCAAGAAATGCGACGAATGGCAGCGTCAGCGAAAGAAACCACGCCAACCTCCTCGACACAGGGATCTCCGACCGCAGAAACGATCCCAAGTATGTGCGCAGCCCCTGATATGCGCCGGTTAACCACCTGACGCGCTGATTGAAGAGATCACCGATACTAAACGGAGCCTGCTCACCTATAAGCGTCTCCGGCACGAATACGCCGACAAGACCTGAAAGATACGCTTTCTGGGTGAAATCGAGATCCTCGCACGAAACTGACTCGTTCAGCCGGTCGAATCGATGCTCTTCCATGAGTTTTGCATTCAAAACTCCGATCAGACCGTTGAACTGGTTAAATCCGCCCATTCTCTTAAATATCCGGTAAACGTCAGAAAAAAAGAAGTATTCCGCAGCAATCGTCTGGGTCACGATGTTTTCATCAGCATTCGTGACGAAACGTGCGCTGCTTGCGATTATCGCATCATGGTTCGACCGTAACGCATCCACGCATTCGATCAGGAAATTCCGCCTGGGGCGGCTGTCCACATCAAAGAGCGCTATATAGTCCGGCATCGTTCCATACGCCGCGAGAGCATCGTTGACCGCGCCAGCGCGCCGCCCACGGTTGTCCATGCGGGCAAGCACGGCAACCGGCATCTCTTCTAAAAATTTCAGGCGGTCATCACCCCTTTCCCCGAGATCAAGGACATAAGTGACCCGGACATCCAGATCCCCTTTTTCGAGATCCAACAGACAATCTACGGATTTCTTAAGCACTGATAGCGGCTCAAACGACGCTACCGGCACTATTACAGCCAGTTCTTCCATTAATGCCCTCCTTGCAGGCAGTGGCATCGATGGATCGCTCTTGACGATCCATTACCCGAAGAGCAAGGTGATTACATCAGCGCCCTGCGTGGCAGTAACGATCAGGTTCAGCACGATGCCGATGAGGGCTCCTGTGATCAGGCTGGTGATGATCCGGATCTTGATGATGAGAACTGCTGCTATGATTATAGATATGAGCAGTCCGATTCCGGAACTCGATCCGATCATTCCCAGAAGCCCAACTGACCCGGATATCCATTCCAGCAGTACCGAGACTGCGTTTATTCCGAATACGATTCCCACTATCACGCCGATTATGGTGAATGTGTTGTTTCTCATGGTGTTACCTTGTCCACTCTTTCAATGTTTTAATAATTTTCAATCCTTCTTTTGACCCATCCCACCCTTCCAGTATCTGATTTATCTCTTTCTCCATTTGTTCAGAGGATATTTCCTCAGGCGGACTGCAAGTTATATTCTTTGCGATAAAAAACTTATAAATTTCCATTAAAGGATTCTTCTGCCTAAATTCGACCACTTTAACTCCTGCATTCTCGGACTCTCTTATCATCATATCTGACAGTCTGTCAATCAGGAACAGATCCACTTTTCGAGCAAGTGCCTCATCTCCGATCTCCGGATTTCCAATTCCGAGCAGTTTTAACTCAATGGTCAATGGCTCTCTATCCTTGTCGAAAACTATGGCATCGATTTCTCGATTTCCAACCAGGTTTTTTTTCTTCATTTCGTCGAATATTAAGACGTAATCGTCTTTTGGAACGTTCAACATCTGAAAAATGGTGAATAAAAGGCTTTTTTCTGTCTGTTTTCCAACCTCGCTCCACGCTCCACCCTGGATTGTAAGTTTCATAGTTGAAATAATATTGACAAAAATCATACTTTCTAATTCGTCCAACACAACATGTTCAGATCCCTTTTTAATTATTATATTGATTTGATAAAGGATGTCTTTATCTATTTCTGTCAATAACAACTTCAGAGACTTGATATTTTGTTTCCCCAGTTCTATACACACTTCTTTCTTGGATGTTCCTCCGGTCATATTCTTTACAGTTTTATCGTTCAGTCCACCAAACCACAGGAGTTTGAATTTATTATCCTTCCCTTTCTTTCTGTAGGTATCATTTAATAGATTTTCCAGCCAATTATCCCCCTCTTTTTTGTATTCAAAGATTTCGGCGGTTAATTCTTCCACTTTATCGATAAATCTCTTGTTTATTGTTGCAAGGACATAAGTCCTGTAATCTTCTCCCGCCAACACCGAATATACAATTTTACTGAGCAATTTTTTCATATCTTCACACCTTTATCCTAATATCCTGCGGAATCGTTTCTATCGCATTACTGATCCTCTCGATGTTCTTCAGCAGTCTCTCTTTTGTTGGTCTTCTGCCTCTAATCGATGTTCCCTGAACCCTCTTTACCTGTTCACTGAAATTGATCATCTGTTCTGTTACAATTTCGGATACGAAACCGTCGTTATCGGCAGTAATTCCTGCATCTTCTGTTTTTTGCATCACAAGTATGTATTCATCGTCAATTTTCCCAACATCAGCACTTGTATATTTCTTTGTTTTATCGATATTTCTATGAATAGTCTTTATCGGTTCAAAGCCTATATCTCCTGCCATTTCCGCAAAGAATCTATGGCTTTCGATCAATTCATATTCCAGACTGGAATTTCCCACCACAATTACGCATAACTTGTCTCTCTTCAGAACTCTGTTCATCTCTATCATTGAACGGAGCATGTCGCCCATGTACTCCGAAAGCAATCTAAACCTGTTGGCAATAAAATGCGAGTGTCCGCCGATCTCATGCTTTCTAAACAGATCGAAATCCATTCCTAGCCAGAGCATATTATACATGTGCGCCCTATAATAATCCAGTGCATTTACATAAGGTGGAGATGTGACGATGAGATCCACCGAATCCGTCTCAACTTCCAATCTCCGTGCATCGCCATTGATCGCCTTTGCGTCTGGAATATTTTTAACAATCTTAGCAGTCTCTTTTAATCCCCCCCTCATGTATTTGACTTTTCTCAAGAACATATCATCAACGTTGATGCCGTTCCCATTCTCTACAAGTGCCCAGATTGTTGATGATAGGGCAGTTCTTCCGAGATCGTATACGTCATCGTGTCCCTCTTCCTTAACTTCTAACAAGGTTTCACGGATCGCCTCTAACTTTGAGATTATAACCTTGTTGAATATCTTACTAATCTTCCTGTTCGGCATGTTTTCTGCCCTATCCTCAACTCTTCTATAATCCAAATCCAAATACCGCTTCATAACTGACAGTTTTCTATTTAGATACCTGAATTCAGTTTCATCGATCAAGGTGGTTTTTACTTTAGTTATCAGAACCGCAAGTGGATTAAAGTCGTTTCCGATTGAGTTTCGATTATTTAAAAACGCCTCGACCGCGGTTGTGCCACAACCACAGAACGGATCTAAAACAGTATCGCCCTCATCCGTAAACAATTTGATGAACGTCAAAGGTATCTGAGGAATAAATCGTGCAGGATAAGAATGGAACCGATGAGTGAGATATTGGGTGGTAAAATCCTTAAAATCCCAATCAATCTCATCTAACAAGTTTATCGCTCCGGGAAATGTGTATTGTTCACTGACCAATTCCAAGTATTCTTGTTCAGTGTTTTTTTCTCCAGACAGGGTTGATTGTTTGTTGTTGTAAAGCATTTTTTCAGATTTGCGCCATCAGTTCAGATGCACCCGATCTCCCGTCACCATGTAGATCACGTTCTCGCAGATATTCACGGCATGGTCCCCGATCCGCTCGAGATACTTCGATGCGAAGAGCAGGTGCGAGATGTTGGTGAGTTTCTTCGGATCCTCCACAAGATATGTCATGAGTTCTCGCCTGACCTGATCATACAAGCCATCGACGAGATCGTCCATCTCTGCCGTCGCATAAGCAAGATCGCTGTCAGAATCATGAAATGACTGGATTGCGGAATTGAGCATCTCACGCGTCATATCCGACATGCGCGGGATATCGATCAGGGGTTTCACGTGCGGTTCTCCTTTCGAGTATATCGTGACTCTTGCAATATCAACAGCAAGATCGCTCATCCGCTCAAGGTCGATCTGAATCTTAAGTGCCGTTGCAATCGTCCTGAGATCGACTGCCATCGGCTGCTGGAGCGCAATCAGTCGCAGACACGCCTTCTCGATGTCACATGCGAGATCATCCACCCCCCGATCCTTCTCGATCACCGATTGAGCCAGTGCTGCATCCAGATCCTTAAGCGATACGACCGAATCGCGAATGATCGCATCAACCATGCTGCCAAGTTGTATGATGCTTTTCTTAAGCTCTTCCAGTTCCTGTTCGTACTGATTCCTTACCATTGTAACCTGTTATGTATCCGAAGTTATATTAGATAGTGCGTTTCCATCAGCGCACGATCTTTGATATATCGAGTTCGAGGATGTCCTCTGCGCCAAGACGCTTCAGTTCCGGGATTAAGATGTTCACAGTCTCCTTCGCAGCCACGGTCTCGACCGCGTAATATTCGGAGTTGTATAACTTGGTCACGGTCGGCAGTTTCATCGCAGGCAGGAAAGCGATCAACTCGTCGAGTTTCTCAGCTGGCACGTTCATATCCAGAAGCACCTTGCCGCGAGCCTCGATTACAGCAAGAAGCAGCGTTCTTATCTCCTCGATCGCTCTTCGCTTCGCAGGATCGTTCCAGCTATCCTTGTTCGCGACCAACTTCGTTGTCGATTCGAGCATCACGTCGATGATCTTTAGGTTGTTCTTCCGAAGCGTCGATCCGGTCTCGGTGACATCGACCACGACATCCATCAGATCAGGAACCTTCGCCTCGGTAGCGCCGTAAGAGAAATGGATCTCTGCAGGAATCCCGAGTCTCTCGAAATAACTTCTCGTGATGTTTGGGTACTCGGTCGTCACTCTGCTGTGTGGCTTGATATCGGACGCGTCTTCGATTTTTTGGCCGTCAGGCACCGCAATAACGATCTTGACGATTCCTGCCCCCTGCTTGCTGTATGGCATGTCAGCAATCTCGATCACATCTGCTCCAGACTCGATCACCCAATCATGTCCTGTTATTCCCACATCAAAGTATCCCTCTGCCACATAACCGGCAATCTCCTGCGGACGCAGTATCTTCACCTTTCCTATCCGCGGGTCGTTGATCTTTGGGTTGTACTCCCGTTCGGTCCTCTTGATCTCGAGATCTGCCTGTTTGAAGAGGAGAAACGTCTGCTCCTCAAGGCTTCCTTTTGGTATTGCTATGCTCAACATCGATGTAACTAGGGGGTGGCGCATTAATAGTTTTCTTGTCAGCGGCGTTGATTCATTGATCTGTCCGTGAGGTGGTTATTCGGTGACCCTGTGGAAGAGACCGGGATAAAGATTTATGGATAAAGTGCGCAAACAGATTCGTGCAGAGGAACATGCTCGAGTACCCTGTGGTAGGAACCACAAGNNCACAAGATTTCTGTGTTAATCTTGTGTAATCTCGTGGTTTTATATATATAGATATCCACACAATACCTGAGTAAGTACGTGCAGAGGAAGAGAACGTTGAAATTGCGCTTAATAATCTGAAAGATTGAAAGATGCCATGGAGCGAGAAGAGAAGACCGTTATCGAATATCGAATTGGCAGCAGCCACAGATCAGAGATAGCCATGACCGACCGCGAAACAGCGATGATTCTTGCAGCAGAGGATATCAGGCACCTGTTATCGAGAGGATACCCGCGCACAGGTGTCATACGGTTCGTGAGCGATCATTACCGGCTGGAAAATCGGGATCGGTACGTGCTGATGCGTGTCGTCGTTGAACCGGGGGTTGCGGCGTTTCGCATCAGGAAAAGGATACCATGCGCCGGTATCAAAAATAAAGAGATCATGGTAGATGGGTACAATGTCATCATCACAACAGAAAGCGTGATTTTGGGAGAACCTGTATTCTCATGCGATGATGGATTTATACGGGATATTAGAGGCGTTTTCAGGAACTACAAAAATCCGGTGGAGGGTGTTTGCAGACAGGTTCTTGAGATCCTGTCTGGATACGAGCCGGATTCTGTTACCTTCCTCTTCGATGCCCAGATCAGCAAGAGCGGTATGCTTGCGCGCTACATTCGCGGACTGCTCCCCCAATATTCCATCTCAGGGGACGCACGAACATCAAAGCATGTCGATTTCGATCTGAAGCACTGTGACATGATTGTTGCAACGGGCGACGGTAATATCATCGATGAGGTGCGATCCGCGGTGGACATTCCCGGATGCATACTTAAGAAACTGGGTAAAAGGG
>DASC01000078.1 GCA_002503595.1 Candidatus Methanogaster sp. UBA203
TGATTCCTCACCCCACAGAACCCTCTTTCCGCCCGAGATACACCCACTGATCATACACCCCTGCATCGTCCCGGTTGTCGATAATCTCTCCGCTCATCCCGATCTCGTCCATAACCTCCTTTAAGATTACGATCTCCTCCTCCTTGTGGACTGTAAATACAAAAAGTCCATTTTCACGCAGCAAAACAGCAGATTCTGACATGATGCGTGCCCAGAGATCCTTGTTGAACGGATAGATCGCACCGAGCATGAATCCGATGACACAGTCGAATGATTCCGCATCAAAGAAAGCCGAGAGTTCTATAGCGTCCAGAACCGCTGACCTGTGTGGGGCAAGCACGCCGTGTTCGAGCCCTTCGCAGATCGCGCACTGGTCAGAATCCAGGCAGAACGGATCGCAGCCCAGTTCAGAGAGCGCAATCGTCGCCATCCCGTTGCCGCAGCAGATCTCAAGCATATCCATCCCTGCGAAATCGGTGTTGCCGGACTGTTCGATCGTCTTCAAGAGTGTCGTGAGCCTATCCACACGCGATTCTGAAAATATCTCTGAAAACGGTTTTTTTGCAGATATGCACTGGTCGCATAGCATCCGGTTCACGAGCATAATCGAATAATACTCGATGATCGCGTCCATGAACTGCGAATCTGTCGTCTCCACGGTGCGGACGTTTCCGGCGTGTTCGCACAACCCGGCGCCCAGATCCGTGAAACCGGGATCTTTGCATACCGTGTTGGCAAATATCATCCGGAAGTCCTGACCCTCCGAATTTTCCAGAACCGCGATTCCGATCAGTTCACCCGGTCCGCCCGGCCCTGTTATCCGGATCACTTCACCAAACGGTATCCCTGACCGGACGATCTCTGCGAGACAATGTCTGGTCAGTTTGCAGGTCTTCTGGTCGCTGAAACTCCTCTCTATGAGCTGCACGGGCTCATCAGCGATGCCCAGTAGATCATTAAAAAGCATGGTGAATGGAATATCCCCAATGATATAAAACCACTATCTTTTTCAAGTGAGCGCGCCCATCATAACAAACTATGCGGCTGGTCATGAAATTCGGAGGCGCTTCGATCGCAGATGGCGAGAAGATAAAGTGGGTTGCTGAGTTGATAAACCGATATCGAGACCATGAACTGGTCGTTGTGACCTCTGCGCTTAAGAATGTTACGGATCATCTGCTGGAACAGGCAGATATGGTAACGGACGCTGGAAACATCGAGTCGGTTCGTGAACTGGTTGGGCATCTGCGAGACATCCATTACAGGGCAGCAAATATTGCAATCGACGACGAGATCGCTCTCAATCAGGTACTGGTCGAACTGGACAGCAGGATATGCAAACTGGAGCAGGCTTTGACCGGGATCTGCTATCTCGGGGAGTTGACCCCCCGTTCCAGCGATTACATATCTTCTTACGGGGAATTACTCTCAGCACCGATCCTATCAGGAGCGATCCGCTCGATCGGCATCTCTTCAACGCATCTTACAGGCAGAGAGGCCGGGATCATAACCAACAGTGAATACGGGGCAGCAAAACCGCTTGAAGGCACCAATGAGCGGATACGTGAGAGCTTGCTCCCGCTGATCCGCGAGTGCGTGCCGGTTGTCACCGGTTTCATCGCAGAAGACGCATCCGGTATCCCGACAACGCTCGGGCGCGGCGGATCCGATTTCTCGGCATCGCTGATAGGTGATGCGATCGATGCAGATGAGATCTGGTTCTGGAAGGAGGTGTCAGGGATCATGACAGCAGACCCGGAGATCGTGCCGGATGCGCGCAACATCCCGCTGATCTCGTACATCGAGGTGATGGAACTCTCGTACTTTGGCGCGAAGGTGCTTCATCCGCGTGCGATCGAACCCGCGATCAGACACGATCTCCCTGTGCGGGTACTAAACACATTCGATCCGGATTTTACAGGCACGCTTGTGGTGAAGGACCAGGAGCAGGGCAAAGAGGTCGTGAAAGCAGTCACCGTCATCGAAAACATCGCGCTGATAAACATCTCAGGAGCCGGCATGGTCGGCACCATCGGGGTTGCAGCACGCGTATTTGGCGCGCTTGCAGATGCGGGCGTGAATATCATCATGATCAGTCAGGGGTCGTCCGAGGCGAACATCTCGATCGTTGTCGAGGAGTCGCATCTGGATCGCGCTGTGGATGCCATCATGTCAGAGTTCAGAAACGGGGTGATACGCGAGTTGACAAGGAACCCGGATGTCAGCGCAATTGCGGTGGTCGGGGCAGGCATGGTCGGCATCCCTGGTATTGCAGCACGCGTCTTCACAGCGATGGGGAGCGCGGGCATCAATGTGATCATGATCAGCCAGGGCTCTTCAGAGCACAACATCTCGTTTGTGGTGCAAAGCGATGATGCGGGGAGGGCTGTGCGTGCGCTACACAATGAGTTTGGGCTTGGGCTGCCGAGATCGTGAGGGACTGAGCCTGAGATGTGAACCGAACTTTTTTATTGGCGGGC
This sequence comes from Candidatus Methanogaster sp. UBA203, assembly GCA_002503595.1. GTDB lineage: Archaea > Halobacteriota > Methanosarcinia > Methanosarcinales > Methanogasteraceae > Methanogaster_A. The sequence continues at coordinate 2,481 of DASC01000078.1, forward strand.
ATCAATGTGATTTCCGGAAGTGCTTCGGAATATAAAAATTGAAAACTAAAAAACACTATCGTCCGGTTACTCTTCCAGAAATTTCCAATCATCTCGTCGAGATGATCTTGACCACATCCCCGTCCTCCAGTTCCCGTCCCATCCGCATCCTCTGCCGCGCGTCGACCGCATGTAAGAAACCTTCTCCGATATCGGTGTGAATCTGGTACGCAAGATCGTGTGCAGTGCTGCCCCTTCGCATCAGGAACGCATCCGGAAGGACGTTTCCTTTCTTGTCTGTGAACCGTGCCTCATCCTCGACAGGATACACCACGATCTGATCGAGGAGATCGAAGACTGCCGCATTGATACACTGCTGGATGCCTGTACCGCCCAGACTCGTAACCATAGCCCGAATCTTATCGAGAGCCCGGATCTGTGCATCTGATAGATCGTTTGAGATGATCTCGAAGTCCGAATCTCCAGGAACGTACGAGATTGCGCCGCTCTTGTCAGCCATACGGAGCGCAAGTTCTGCTTCGGCAGATGTCGGGATCACGGTGTAATCGAGATCGCAGAGTCTCTTGATGTTCTCTTCCGGTGCGATATCTGCTTTGTTCGCTGCGATGATCATCGGCTTGCTCTCTATCCGGAGCAGGTCTGCAAAATTCTGCAGGTCCGAATTGTCCCAGAGATGCGGAGGTCTTGCGCATATCTCGCCAAAACGGGAAAGCGCGGCTTTTGCCTGATAGATGGAGACGCCCGCGCCTGCGAGTTGGTCTGCGACCACGACTGCCGGCTTTAAGTTCTCTGCCTGTATCCTCTTTGAAAGGCGGCTCCAGTTCCGCTTCAGTATCGAGTAGATCCACATAGTCAGTTCGTACTCAAGAAACCCGATATCGTCAAGTGGATCGTGCTCACCGATATCCACCGGGTTGCCCTCGATATCGGTTCCGCCTGATGCATCAACGACATGGATGATCGCCTGCGCCTGGCGCAAGTTATCAAGAAACGCATTGCCAAGCCCCCTTCCTTTGTGCGCATCAGGCACGAGACCTGCGACATCGATCGCCTCGATCGGCACGAAACGGACGCCATTCTCACAGTTTGTGCAGACAACATCGAGGTCGGTGCAAGGGCATCTCGTACGCACATAAGCGATGCCGTGGTTGGCATCGATCGTTGTGAACGGATAATTTGCAATCTCGATATCCGCAAGTGTCGCAGATTTGAAGAAGGTCGACTTTCCGGAGTTTGGTTTTCCAGCGAGACCGATCGACATTGACATGATGGTATCTGTTATTCAGGTGCCCGATATATAACTTGCGGCGTGGTTGGATGAGGGGTTGTTCCAGGCTGGTTTGGAGTGCACGGTAGAATATGCTCGATGACCAGTCAAAACGTTAAAATAATTTGGCGTGAATCGGAGGATGTGACTCCCATGAATCAGCCAGATAAAAAAATCCCCTGCGAGATCCTATCGATCGCGGAAGGTAAGACCTGGAACAACATAGTTGTACAGCGGAAGGTGTCAAAGAAGCGGCTCTTCTTTGGCAAGGCGAAAAAGGATTTGGACATCAATGTCGGAGACGAAGCGTACCTCGAGGTCGAGATGATGCCGTCCGAACTTCCTGAAACTCCGCTGCGTGTGACGCTGTATGATATGAACGGCGTGAAGATCGACTGGACGATCATACAACCGAGCCAGATCGATACTATCAGGTAACCGCCAGTCCGCGGATGATATCGCCCCTCGTCACGATGCCGATCAGCTTGTCATTCTCGATTACAGGCAGCCGGTTGATCCGGTGACTCGTGATCAGCGTGCTGGCAGCCTCAATCGAGTCGTCTGGCGAGATCGTATGCACATGCTTTGTCATGATCGTATGCACCGGTTTATCGCCCACGTCTGTAAGTGCCTTCTTCGCCTCCTCCCATCCGATCAGTTCGCGCAGTGGGATCTCGATGATCTCGAGCGGGCTTGGTAGCCACAGACCCTGACGGTGCTCTGGCAGATCGAGCAACTTCAGCAGATCCGACTCGGTAACGATGCCAGCCAGTCTGTCGCCATCCATGATCGGCATGCCGCTTATGTTATGCTCTTTTAGCAAGGATGAAGCCGTTCTGATGGTGTCATCGATCTGGCAGGTGATGACATCTTTGCGCATGACCTCTCTAACATTCATGGTGATCCAGTCGGATTCATCTGATGTATTCCTTTCGGTTCACGCGGGCTTCGGGACAGCATTCACAGAGGGGAAATCCGAATTACACGAAAGTACTTCGTGCGATTCGCCCAAACGTGTTCGGTACACACCAGAGCCGGGTTGACCGCCCCTATAATCGAAAGGTTGTTATTAGTCGGCATGTAAAACCAGAAGCCATGAAACAAGCCAGATACCTGTTCGCAATCACTGCTGTGCTGCTGATACTCGCATCTGCCGGATGCATCACCGATCAGCGCACGGATGGAACCGTCCTCCCGCCATCAGCAACAGCAACAGCAGCAACACCAGTGGCATCGTCAGCACCGCATCCGAATGCAATAGAGATCGCGCCAGCCGAGATTCTCGGCATGAACAAGGTTGTGGCGTCGACCGGTGCGGATGCGCTGCAGCGGGTAAGAAAGTCACACATCGGCAGCATCGAGAACATAGAGGATCTTGCGATCATACATTACTATGGAGACGGGGAGGGGTTTCTGACGCTCTGGACGACGCTATACCAGAACGAGACGCTTGCAAGCGATGAAACCGAAAAGATGGTTATAGGCATCCGTAAATTTGGCGGTGACTGGGCATCCACGCTCGAAGAGACCACGATCGATGGGAAGACCGTGTACCGGATTGCACCGAACGATCTACCACAGTACTTCTGGGCAGATGGGGTATGGGTCTTCTATATCACACCGCATAACCTGACACCGGAGGAGGTCACCCAGATCATCCGGGAGATCCCATGATTCAGGTGTCCCTTTGTCCAGCCCACCATGAAATCCAGTGAAATCGCTATATCCATAAATTTTTACCGCAGAGCACGCG
>DASC01000207.1:0-1904 GCA_002503595.1 Candidatus Methanogaster sp. UBA203
CGAGTTCCCATAGTCTCCGTTTGATACCATGCTACGGTCTGAGACCCCGCTGGACTCACATCACCTCGCAATGTCCCAGAACTCCCTGCTATATTCCAAGACCGGAGGATTGGACTAACGGTGGTGTGAATGTTGCCTTCCGTTGCGCAGACAACGTCGGCTTCCAGGATTTGCGGAATTTCGGGGCTTATAACCTTCATCTTTCGATTGTGGCCTGGTATCCCATCCCCCCAGCTTCACATCAGCCTGTTACCAGGCTGGGTGTGGGGTTCAGTTCTGAGGTGGTGGCTAACCTTTCCTCAGGCTGGATTTTCACCAGCTGGCGAGTATGAACTTTGCTCGGCGCACCTGCGCACTCTGCAGTAGAATCTAAGGGCATGACGATTTCACTGGAATGACAGTGTCATCAGAGTGTTTTCGATTGTGCTGGCGTGAACGTTGTCCGGAAGCCATCCTCACAGAAACCGATAATAACCAGAACGCGAGAATATCACCATAATGGGTCGTCAGGAGCGATCCATCGATAACAGCTTTGCCGTCGACGCTTGCGTTGATGAATGCCTGTGGCGTCCATCGATGCCACCGTCAGCAGGGTGGGGTGTTCCCACTGCCTGCAAGGCAGGGCATTACGGGAAAAGGTGATCCTATGGATGAAATACTAAATATATATGAACGTCTGGACGGGCGCACCACGCTTGATGACTTTAAGGCGAAGATCGACGAGAAGGTCGCCACAATGGGCGGGCTATGCGATGAAGCGACCGCGGCTTTACTGGTTGCCCAGGAACTCGGAGCAGATGCACCGGTCACGAAGATCAAGGATATCACGCCCGATAACAGCAACGTCTCCTTTACCTGCCGGGTGGTATCCGTCTCTGATGTACGTGAGTTTTCACGCAGCGACGGCTCGGCCGGGAGGGTAGCTAACATCGCAGTCGGAGACGAGACCGGAACGATCCGGGTCTCACTCTGGGACGAACTCGCGGATCTCGTAAGTGAGATCGAGGTTGGAGAGCACCTCCAGATCGGGGGATATGCGAAGGATGGCTACGCGGGCACAACCGAGGTCTCGGTCGGCAGGACAGGGCACATCGACGTGATCGAACCATCGCAGGAGATCGAGATATCTGTAAAATCACACCCCATCGCAGACCTGTGCGCGGGCATGGTCGATGTGAACGTGGCAGGGCAGGTGCTTAATGTAAGCGACGTCCGCACCTTCGCACGCAGGGATGGCTCAAACAGCACAGGCAGCGTCGGCAATATCACGATCGGGGATGAGACCGGCAAGATCCGGGTGACGCTCTGGGACGATAAGACAAAGATGCTGGGAGCGTTAAATGTCGGAGACTCTATAAAAATTACAGGCGGCTACACGCGCGAGAACAACTATGACAGTGCGATAGAGATCCAAATCGGGGATCAGGGTACAATCGAAAAAAGCGATGAGACTGTGGATTACACCGAAGATATTACCCCGCTCTCTGACATCGGCATCGATGAGACCTGCACGGTCGTTGGTTATGTGACCGGTCTCGATGAGACGAGAGAGATCACACGCAGCGATGGAAAGGTATCACGGGTGACGAACATCTACATCTCGGACGAGACCGGAAAGACCAGACTCAGGGTTGCGCTCTGGGGGGAACACGCGGATATGTCACTTGATATCGGGGACAAGATCCAGATAATCGATTGTTATGCGAAATCCGGGTGGAAGGGCGGGATTGAACTTGGCGCCGGGTGGAAGAGTTCGGTGCGCGTGATCTAAAATAGGGTGATCTCCAGTTGAAATGAAGGGGTCCTTTATATCCGGGCATCGGCGCATGGCGCTAAGGAGCTGTCGCATAATGGCTCTCTGGTAATTCGCGAGTGCATGTACTTTTTCACTTCCTAAGGATCCG
>DASC01000207.1:2009-2809 GCA_002503595.1 Candidatus Methanogaster sp. UBA203
GTCGACGACAGAGTCGTTACCAAAACCCCTGCATAATTAGCCTGAACAAAATCTATGATGTTTCTGATAATGGACCGCCGGAAGCGCTCCACCGATGATCTCCGCGGTGATATTACCATGTTTTCAGACCTTGTCAGGCAGTTCATACCAGCGCCGACACAAACACAAGCGGCAGGTACACCACACCCCCTCGCACCTCCAGACCGCCCCTATGTGCAACGATCGTTTGATACGGATTATATTTATCTATGAAAGCAGTTAGCGACTTTGTTCTACGCCGGAAGATGCTCTTTGACTCTATGGCGATCAATTTCCCCTCGCGCTCCATCACAAAATCCACTTCTGCTCTGGATTTGCTTCTCCAGAATTTAACCTCCACACCTGCATAAGTCGCTTGAGTAAACACAAAATTCTCGTTCAGGCTGCCGATGTCCTGCCGCAGGTCGTACGCCCTGAAATCGTCGATTATGATGTTTCGAAACCCCGCATCAAAGAAATAGACCTTCGGAACCTTGATAATCTCGGTTCTCTTGTTGGTGAAGTAGGGGCTGACTCTTTTGCAGATGTACGTCTTCTCAAGTATGTTCAGATGCACCAGAAGTCCTTTGTAGTCAAAACCAGAGACTTCCTCAAGGCTGTTGTATGATATCAGACCGCCGAGAGTTATTGAGAGTGATTTTATAGATACGCGGCAGAAGACCCAGCTACTTGTAGCGAGGATGAATGCCACCGAGTGGTGTGTTCAGTCACGTTCTACTCTCTCGATATGCCTTTTAATTTTATACTTGTTTCCTAAAGAA
>DASC01000076.1 GCA_002503595.1 Candidatus Methanogaster sp. UBA203
CATTCTTCCAGAAAAGATTCCTCAAAAGGATTTAGTAATTAATAAGGGCGATAATTTTTCAGATACACTAAATGGTTCTCCTTTGAATTTAGAAGAGCTTCGAGAATTAATACCTGATAACAATTCCTTAGATCGATTGGCTGTGGAGTTATATTCTCAAAAAAATTTAATAACAGAGGCATCAGTAGATGACCCCCAGGCTGTTGATGCAGATAACTATCCCTTATTTGCTATGAGATATTTTTTTAATATTCAGGGATTTAAAAGATATATAGATACAGATATGTCTGGGGAGGATATGAATATTATTGGTTTGCTTTCAGAGGCGTTTAAATTTTGCGAATTAGGCCAGTTTAGACCTGCAATTTTATTGGCATGGAACGCCCTTATACTCAAGATTAGTATTATACCAGGGGTTGTTTCTAAACAATCTGACTATAAAACAATTGAGTGTGCAATTGAAAATAAATTGCTTAGCTCAGAATATAAAGATATAATAAATGTTATTAGAAAAAAAAGGAATTTGTGTGCTCATGAGACAGATGTCACGTTCACAAAAGAAGAAGCGGAATATTATATAAAAAATATAGTAGAGATTATTAAGAAAATATAAATAGCGCTTGATTGACATTTTCTGGCTTCTCATTGTCGGACCGAGCATGTGGTTAGCCATCCCGCAGGATGCTCAGGATTTATACTGCTCTCGGTTTTTTTGATCTGGCTTTGTCAATGAGGCGCATTTCCTTATCCTCTCACCTTGTTTTGTCAAATTTTACCTTTTGGCGCCTATTCTGAATTCAACTTTGGAAGAATTTGTTCCATCTGATGACCGAGCATATGACATCCATTCTCAGTCACTAAACCCCGGACTTAAGTACGGAGCCTGCACATAGCGATTTCGCATTTAGTTCGGCTGCACCGATGTCTTGCATGTAATCAGCCAGTAGCAAAACCATGCATCGATCGTGGCAGAGTTCTCGGCACCCCATGCTAGATAAATCAAAACCCAGTATATATAAAACCTCCCATGGGTTGGGCTATCAGCACCAGACAGTATGCCAGTTCCGCGGTCATCCAATGTCTGCCCCTCACCCGATCACATGCACAGCAGCCGCCTTAAACGACACGCAGACCGGACTGCCCGCAGTAAGCCCCATCGCTGCTGCGGATTGTTTCGTGATCAGCGCAACGATGGCGACCCCGCAGTCAATCTTGACGCGTGTCAGCGCTCCGTACGGCGTCATCTGCGTAACCGTCCCGTGAAATGCGTTTCTCACACTGCTCTCACGGTGATCCCGGTCTCCATACCGGGTTGCAGAAGCCACAGCCCCGACAGACACGAAAACATCCTCGGGACGCAGGCAGACGCGTACGTGTTCGCCCGCGCTGTACTTCGAAACCGCCCCCACAACATGCGCCCCAACCTCGATCGTGGCAAGCCCACCCTCGTTTGAGGCGACGGTCCCTGCAAGGATGTTCTCGGTTCCGACAAACTCGGCGATCTCGGCATTCGCGGGCGAATTGAATATCTCTTCAGGCGTTCCTGCCTGCACGATCCGCCCCCGGATCATCACAGCGATCCGGTCAGCAAGCATCGCAGCCTCGGTCTGGTCATGCGTGACATGGATCGTCGTGAGCCCTGCCTCGTGGTGGATCCTCTTTAGCTCGTCCCGAAGCATGTTCTGTGTCTGGTTGTCAAGTGCAGAGAGCGGCTCGTCAAGGAGGAGGATCGCAGGGTCCACAACGATTGCCCGCGCAAGCGCAACCCGCTGCTGCTCTCCGCCTGAGAGCGTCAGGGAATAACGGTGCGAGAGGTGGGATATGCTGAGGAGGTCCATGATCTCCTGTACTCTTCTTCTTCGCTCATCGCGAGGGGTTTTTTTGAGTTTCAATCCGAATTCTATGTTCTCTTCCACGTTTAAATGCGGGAAGATCGAATAATCCTGATACACGAAGCCAATCTTCCGTTGTTCTGGCAGGAGGTCGGCAACATCTGTTTTACCGATCGCGATGCTACCGCTGTCAGGATGGTAAAAACCCGCGATCAACTCGAGCAGCAGGGTCTTTCCGGATGCGGTCGGTCCTAAGATTACGAAGTACTCCCCCTCTTCGATATACAGATCGATGTTGAGTGAAAACTCCTTCCAGTTCCTCGATAGGTTTTCAATCTCGATCATCGTTCGAACCAGAATAGTCTCAGCTGGTAACTCATCAGGCAACGGAAACTTCCCTGAACGGTACCAACGATATGAGGTCCGATAAGACCCTACGCAATGACGCCTTCATAGGCATAAGTCCTGCCGATTGGCTTATACAACTCCGTAGTCCTCTGTTTAAGCTCTGATCTGATCTCTTCTATCTTTTTGTGGACTTCTTTCGTATACAACCTTTCGCCGCACTTTTCACATACACCGGCTTTAATTCTCAGGATCGCCACATCGTTTCCGCCTTTAACGATCTTCTCCACATATTTTTCTACTACTTTTCCTCCGCAGATGGGGCAAATTGGAATCAACATCTTATCCACTCCGTATCTTATGGTCTATCCACCTATCCGGGTCTGGAATATATCCTGTTATTGCAATTGCGATGTCATGTTCGTCCGAGTATGCCCAAACACTATGTATATATCTCCCCTTTAGGTCATTGCCACAGACAAGACAGCTGGGGAATGGTTTATCATCCATATAATCTTCAAGTACCTCGCCACATAAGACAGAATGGAACAAATCTTCATCCAGTATCTCATCATTTGCAAGTTCCTCATCTGCATGGTCTGTCATGTTAATCCTCCCTTTTATTATCGCCGATTTTATCTTTTCTAACATAGCCATCTCTCGTTTATATCTACTAAAAAGATTTGTACCTTCGGTCTTTGCGAACTCTTTGGATATCTATGTTGTTTCGAAGTTTTTGTCCGAACTCCGGATTAAGGCAGGCCCAATGCACCCTACTCGCGGTCATACCGCCTCCATCCCGCGGAGATCATCCGCAGCACGATAAACACGACGAGACAGATCACGATCAGCAGAACCGCAACCGGAGACGACGCAGAAAGCCCGTACGAGATGTAGCGCTCGTATATCAGTGTTGGCGCAATCATCGGGTAGTATGCGATCACGATGACGGCTCCGAACTCGCTTATCGCCCGCGCCCAGCACAGAATCGAGCCGACAAGTATGTGCCGGGCAGAGAGCGGAACCGTGACCCGCCGGAATGCGTCCCATGCCGATGCTCCGAGCGATCTGGCAACGTTCTCGAGGCGCGGGTCAACGCTCTGGAACCCCTCCCGCGCCGAATTGATGAGAAACGGCACAGAGACAAAGAGCATCGCAACCACAATTCCGGGAAGCGCATCCCTGAACCTGACGATCGACGATAAGGGGTCACCGATCAATCCATGCGACCCGAAGACCGTGAGAAGCGCAATACCTGCCACCGTGTGCGGGATGATGATCGGGATATCGATGATGCTCTCGACGATCCCCTTACCCGGAAATTCGCGTCTTGCAAGGAAGTAAGCAAGCGGCACGCCGAATACGAATGCTATTGCGGTTGCAGCAAGTGCCGTGTACATCGTCAAGAGGATGGATTTTATTACTGCAGAATCGTTGACCGCCTCGATCAAGCCTGACCGGTTGGAGATGAGTTGCCCGAAGACTATATGGAGGAGCGGGGTCAGTATGAATGCGAGAATCACGAGACCGAGTAAGAGGAAGACGGTGAGCATGCGGTCGTGTTTTGGGGCCAGGGGTTGCATTGTGGGTCGCTGTGTTTGTGGTTGCTCAAATTTGGGGTGTGGTTGGTTTGCGTCGTAATGCTCCAGCCGCTCCACCTCGCGAATAGAATTGCGGGGCATCCGTGCGTCGTTTCTTCGGAGGGGTCATCTCCTCTCACTCGTCCGCCACACACTCTGCATCACATCCCGCATCACAACCAGCAAACCACGCCACTCATCGGCTGCAAACTGAGCCATCGCTTGCATGACTCGCTGGTGAATCTTGTGACGATTCGGCTGTTTGAGGCGCACAATCAAAATCCCATAATGGAGTTCCTCACGATGCTGCGTGAACCCCTTGTCCGTCGTGATCAATAACCGCCCCTCTCGCTCTACCAGTTCCCAGAGCGCGTCATCGGTCATGCCCTCATCCGCTGTGCCGCGAATGTCTCGCACGTCGTGCCCCATCTCACGCAGCGCCCGAACGGTCATCAACGGTATGTTTTCGTCCACGAATATCTTCATGCTGTACTCGCCAATGCCTCAATGGGCGTAACTTGCTCCTCAGCCAGTGATGCTGCGTAGTCAAGGCAGGTAAGAATATCCTCCAGTTCAAGTGAAGGATACTCTATCAGGAGCTCTTCGATTGTGTCTCCATTGGCAAGCATGTGTATGATTTGATGGACAGGGATGCGGGTTCCTTTGATGCACGCTTGTCCATGACAAACATTTGGATTGATTGAAATACGTGGATACATCATATTTTACATCCTCATAGACTGATCGCTTCTGCCGCAGCCTGCAGTTAGTAAAACTGCTGCTGTTCGTAATGGAGTTCTATAACTCATCCCACATAAGACCATCTCCGAAAGCAGAAGCTCTTCGCCCACTCACCCCATCTCCACCATCCCCCGCACCTCATCAGGCACCTCTCCGCGCCCAACAGCAGGCACGATCGGCGGCTGCCCGAGATCGACAAATATCTGCTGCCCTTCCGGGCTGACCAGCAGTTTCACAAATTCAAGTCCCATCCCGGAATCCCGTGCATTCGCAGGAACCGTGATTCCGTATACGACTGGCTTTCCGGTAACAAGATTGCCGTTTGCCTGCACGACCTGAACCGTCCTGTACATCTCCGCATACTCGATGCTGGAGAGATCAATCTCTGCTGGCAGTTCCAAAAACGACTGATCATGCTGCTCTGCAACGCTTCTGTAGATGAAGTAGTAGTCGATCTCTCCAGCATCCAGGCCCGCGATAAGTTCCATCTCCATGCTCCTGACCATCAGTTTCGCAGACGGATCGATGCTCTCGGATGCTGGCATGTTAAGGGTGTACGTACCATTTGCCGCGTCATAAACCATCGCCATCGCAGAATTCGCCTCGATCAGGTCATCATAGATCATATCGTCGCCGTAGTGCGCCTCTGCAAGCTGGGTCGTCATCTGTGACCTGTATCCGCACGGATCATCGTTCGGATTCGAGAACCCGAACCTGACATCAGCCCTCCTCAGGATCTCGTACCAGTTGGAAGCATTGATCTCGTCAGCGTACTTGCTCTCCCCGGTATACGCAAGCACGATCTGGTTTTTTGCAAACTGGAGATACCAGTCAGCGTACCCGGGATACATCATGCCCGGAATCAGCGAATAATCAGCAGACGCAACGACGTCCGCCTCTTTGTGAAGTTCTGTCACCTTCCTGATGGTAGCTGCGCTGCCGGCTGCCTCGCACTGCACGTCGATACCCGGATGTGCCGCCTCAAAGACCTCCTCGAGTTTTGCAAACGGAATCTTGAGACTTCCAGCGTGGAGTACCGTGAGCGTCCCGCTATGCACTTTCGGACTGTCGCTGTTATTGGCGCTGCCGTCTGTCTTCGTGTCGGTATCCGTGCCGATACATCCGAGCGCGATAACGCTGCAAAGCATTATCATTATCAGGATTGCTGTTTTTTTCATTGTATCGCCTCTGTTGAACTGAACTAATCTTGATTCACACATCCCGTTTAAGTACCTTTCATTTGTGAAACGGGATAGTCAAACAAAATAGATTGATGCAATCGATACGCGCCAACCCTTCTGATCAGTTGGCGCTCTGCATGATCGGTAGAGTCAGCTCCGGTATCTCGGACTCCTGCACCCGATACTCCCGCTGCATCCGGTTTCCACGCCGTTCAAGTAACCCGCGGTTATACATCCTTGCAAGATACGTGGAGACCGTGCTCAGGTTGATCTGGTCGTAGATGCGCCCGTAATGCGTCTTCACATCCGTGGATGTGAACCACACATGCGGGTACTCGTATTTCAAGAACGATTCGAGGCGTTCCCTGACCGATAGCGGTGCGGACAACGGGGCATGAGAGATAGATCGCTGATCGGCTGCGATCTTTGGTTTGGTTTCGGTCCCGGCTGAAAAGTCTTTGATGTACTGAATCATAGCACCTGCCCAGTCATCGCCTTCCCACTCCGTAGTATCGTTACCGCTCTCGGTCGTGATCTTCAGTCGGGACATGATGTAGGGCGGGTCATCTGACTCAGAAACACGCGCCGATACCGAACCTACGAAACGGATCAGTGCATCTACCCAGCCGTCACCGCCTGGCTGGGTCGTGTACCGTCCATCTCTATCGGTCGTGATTTCAAGCCGGGACCTCATGTTTTTTTCCTCGATGATGTCACCATCCATCCCCTCAGATGTCTGGTGGTGCAACTGTGATCCGGTGATCACAGAACTGCACGAATTGTTGACAACTGTGAATATGTGATTGCCTGTATATAACTTTTTTGGATGGATTACTCATGTAATTCTAAAATATTTACGATGAGCACAACGACGCTTCCATATCAGACCAAAAATCGTTACAATGATCGACTTCATGAATTTATACATCTTTTCACTCAAACAAATACCTCTTCATCCCATGCTCATTGCAAAAGTACATTCGTAGCATTTACATCAGTATCTGGTACTAACAACTATTTAAAGTTTGTTTGAGATTGCCATAGTTGCAATCCAGTTAAATGTAAAATAACGTAATCTCCATCGATTTCAATGGGTTTAACACTACACCTGTAAAACACGCGCACGTGTCCCGAGTAAGTTGCTGCGATTTATCGGAATTAACCGTGAAACGGGTAGTGCACCAATCCGAGATAGTTAATGGAAATAACAGAGTCCGTGTCATGATATCCATCAGGAGGGGGGTTATATGTACATGTATAGTATCATGCGGAGTTTTAAAAGGGGGCTAACGGTACAAAAGACCGGTAATCTGTGTAATCAGTGTTAATCTGTGGCTAA
>DASC01000161.1 GCA_002503595.1 Candidatus Methanogaster sp. UBA203
TCGATGGCGATGATGTGGTCACGTCCCTCGATGCGCTGATGGTACTCGGGGACGGGGTAAAACAATGATTTTTTTGCTCTAATGAATCGCGATCGCGCAATCGACTTGCTGTTGTGCTCAGTCGCTCCTGGTCTTCAGGATGCCGTTCCATACGGAGCGTGACGTGGCTACCCTTCTGATAGGGTACATAAACCCTGCGCATTTCAAAGCCAGTATACGGCAGAGCAGCACCCATGCCAAAGAGCGGAGATCCATGAAAGACGCTTACTGATATGCTACTACTATGATCCCCTCTAACTCGGCTGCTTCTGCTCCGGCAGCACCGGAAGCGGCATCGTGTTGATCAGTACCGGCGTTTCGATCGCCTTTGCCCGCTCGACTAGAAGTTCCTTCCCTGCTTGCGTCAGCGCAAAGAGCGGGATCGCGGTTCCGACCTGCGCCAGCGGCTTTACGAGATCGCGAACATGCTTTGATGCGCAACCGGTCACGATATCGACCAGACCCAGGAGATCCTGCACCTCTGACCGGGAGAGCGCTGTGGTATGCGCAGCGATGATGATCGCCTTTATACCGAGTTCGGACTCGATCCTCCTGATCAGAAGCGCGGTCGCAGGATCGATGACGGTAACCGCAATCAGTGTGTAGCCAAGTTCGACTGCGTGGCGCACGCCTGCTGCAGGATCGATGCTCGCGGCATCCGGATCGACGACGATCCCGCCGCGCTCCCTGATCCCGTCGATGATCTCATGGATTGGCTCGGTCTCGACGAGCCCTGAGATCTGTGCGCCCATGCCCTGAACAAGCCCCGGATTGTCTGTTATGACCGTGCCTGCACCATCGCAGGCTGTAACCGTTGTATCGATCAGCCCGGTGCGAAGCCCGGTCATCATCACCTCTGATGCGCCGAAGTTCACGAAGACGTCCACATCGAGGTTGCGAGCTTTCGTGAACATCCCGAGTTCTGCTATCCGAAACTCCATATTCGCTCGAACCGCATCCTCTGTGATCTCCTTGATGCCGTGAAGCTTGTCAAAGAGCGGGCACCACCTGATACGGGACTTGCCGACATCGACGACCTTCCCATCCGCAACCGTGACCCGCGATGTTCCAAGCATCTCCATTATATGTGGCATGGTTGGTGTGTTTGAGCTTCTGGGGTTGTAAACGCTTTGGAGCGATCTTTCCCCGTGCGCATAATGTTATAAAGCAGCTAACTCAAACAATAACACAAACATGCAGAGGAAATTATGCAGGTTGTAAATGATTATGTCCTCACAAAAAAGGGACTCACGGTACCTTATGATGTGTTGGTGAGCGCAGGGTTGGACAAGGGTTCGATTGAAGTGATGATAAAGAAGCATACGATTATCATCAGGAAGTCGATGACTGATCAGGTCCGGGGAATCATAAAAAATGCTCGATTGACGACCAAAGAATTGGATGAACTGTGGCACCAACGGGCTGGTGTGGATGTGACTGCTTGAATACGATTGAGATGACAGAATCTTTATAGATGCAAATATATTTATTTATAATGCTCTTGATCATCCATTGTATGGCGATAGTTGCTCAAACTTTCTGAACAGGGTAGAATGCGGATTGATTGATGGCGTGATCACTACTCATGTGATTGATGAAGTTTTATTCAAGATATTGACCGCGAAAGCATCTTGTTATCTTGATAAAACCACGATATGGGATATAAAAGATAAAATGAAAGATGTGAGTTTTTCTAAGAAAGTTTACTCGGCTGTGCGGAAGTATGCTGATTATCTCGATGAACTTACGTCTTATGGCGTTACGGTACTACCAGTGGATATGGGCACCATAACAAGATCGGTCGAATTGGGCGAAAAATATGGGCTGCTAACAACCGATTCAATCCATTTAGCAGCCATGATGCGGAATAAAATATGCAACATCGCAACGAATGACTCAGACTTTGAACGGGCCGATCTCGTAGCCGTCTGGAATCCATGACTCAGGAGTGGTGGAGTTCTCGACACTTCGTCAAACCCACTTCCAGTCACTTCATTGATATGGCGCTATACATCCCGCATATACTCCCCCGACATAGCCAATACCCCACAGACTTAGATACCTTTAAATCAATGCGCATCACAGTGTGATGGCACGGGCTCGTAGATCAGTTGGAAGATCGTCGCCTTTGCAAGGCGAAGGCCCTGGGTTCGAGTCCCAGCGAGTCCATCATGAGCACAAAGACCGTCTGGATCAAGGCAGACACCGGTAACTGGGATGCGCAGAAGCAGAGAATTACCACCAGTCTTGAGTCAGGTGTGGAATGCGTGCTCGCATCAGAAGGTCGTGTCGGGAAGGTGCGGGAACTTGGCGATATCATGGTGGCATCCCCGGTTGCAGAGGATGTCATGCCTGATATTGTGGTGGTCGGCATAAACGGGGAAGGGGATGGAACGCAGCCACTTCCAACCGATTTAACCGGATCGATGGATATTATCACAGCAGAGAAGTTGGCTTCCGAAGGAAAGACGGTTGCCGGATACGTGGTCATCCGCGACAAGAAGTACGAACAGTTCGCGGTTGAACTCGGCAAGGTCTGTGATTATCTGATCGCCGTAGGGACTGACTGGAAGGTTATCCCGCTCGAAAACATGATTGCAGGACTCTTTGACGAAGATGTTGCGATCATAGCCGGAGTTCAGGATGCGGATGAGGCGAAACTCGCGATCGAGACGCTTGAGCATGGCGCGGACGGCGTTCTCATAGATACCGATGACCCGTCAGAGATCAAGCGCATCGTTGGCGTTGTGGAACGCTCAGGCATCCCGACGGTACCGCTTCAGGTTGCACGGGTGACAGTGGTCGAACCCAAGGGCATGGGCGACCGGGTCTGCGTAGACACATGCTCGCTGATGTCGGTCGGAGAGGGGATGCTTGTCGGATCGCAGTCAAACGGTCTCTTTCTGATACAATCCGAGGCAGAAGACAGCCCGTATGTTGCGTCCCGCCCGTTCAGGGTCAATGCGGGTGCAGTACATGCTTATGCGAAGGTCGGCGAGAAGACGCAGTACCTATCAGAACTCTCTGCGGGCGATGGCGTGACCATCGTGAATGCGCGAGGCGAGCAGAGGGACGGGATCGTCGGTAGGGTCAAGATCGAGAAGCGACCTCTGACGCTTGTCAAGGCTGAAGTCGATGGAAACATGATAACAACGATTCTGCAGAATGCCGAGACGATAAAACTCGTCGGCGCGGATGGGCTTCCGATATCGATCGCAAACCTAAAAGTAGGTGACGAGGTGCTCGTCCATTTCGAGGATTCGGCACGGCACTTCGGAATGAAGATCGACGAGACGATCATCGAGAAGTAGTGTGCCGTTTAGGGACTGTCACAAAATAAGCCAGGTCAGGTTGAACCTCCTTAAACACATTCACAATATCAAAGCACATGATATCATCGCTTCCATCTGCTTTCATGACCGAGATGTAACACTCAGGACTGTAGCGTCCGGAACCAACGCCAGGTCATGTTTCAAAGAAGATCTTCGTCCCATCAGGACTCCAGGAAGGATTCTCATCCCGGCCCGGATTTGTCGTAAGTCTTGTTCCGCCGGATTCTGCGATCAGCGCGTCCAGTTCCGATTGCATTATCGCATGTTTCACAGGGGATTGCATCGTCACAAGAGCAATTATAATCACACCGGATGCGATTACAAGCAGCAAAACGATTGTTAGAATCTTTTTAGTTTTAGTCTTTGTCTGTCAAGCCCCCTGCGTATCCGCTCAGCGCTCCAACGACTGCGCAACAAAGCGCAAACGCAATCTTTACAGCAAGCTCGATCGATTCAGGTTTCCTTATGTAAGACCCAAATCCTAAATCGATGAGTGTTTCGAAGATTGTCAGTGCCCAGAGCATGCAGGCAACCGCAATACCCGCTTTCCAGCTACGGGACGTGTAGCCGAGGACTATCACGAGTGGCATGGATACCAGAACCAGTTTCCAGCAGCCATCTATGCACCACGGGATAAGCCACGATAGCGGGTCTATATGCAAATTAAATGTTCCGTCTATGAACCACAGCACATAAAAAGCACTTATGATCGCAAACAGAGTTGGGAATACCCACCTTTCTCTCATTTTCGTTTTTGGCTCCGTTTCATTCATTTTTATCGCCTTTTCTTTTATCTTCTATATGTCTCTTTGACCAGATTCCCCACATACTTAAGCACACTGTCAACGAAAAGACCGGTAAATCCCATGATCAACATCATTGCATACACCGTCTCCATGTTATGTAGATGATAACACCATGAGAGTTGATATCCGAGCCCTTCTCCTGACATTCCAAACATCATCTCACCGCCAATCCGGAGAGACCAGCACAACAAAAATCCTACCCTGACCGCAGTTAGCCTATCACCATAGCCAGAAATCAGCGCAACCACCAGAATGGGTACCAAAACTGATTGTAAGAGAATCGTAAGTTGTGAGGGCCCAAACCATGCGATTAACACAGGTGCTGTTCCTGCGGCTCCAATTCCGAATGCGAATAACAGAAACCAGAAGAATGGATTAATAACCCCTCCAGCCTTTTTAAATCTGTGCATGAGCATCCCCAGTGGCAGACCCACCAGCGATATTATCAACAGCCCAAGCAGGGAGAATGTAAGCGTGCTTGCAAGGTGATAAGCCAGAGGCGGTGAAAAAGCGTTTACAGCAACTGCAGAGAATGGTGGTAGGATGAGCGAGTTATGAATTAATCTCGCCAGTATCTCCCAAAACAAAAATAGCAGTACAAAGGGGATGCTACGGTAAAACCACCTGACAGTTCCGGTTTCTTGCTTGTTTTCATCTCCAACCGTATGGCTCAGATTTTTTAATCCCATTTTTTTTTTTTTTTTTCACTCCCCCATTGCAGGCACATCTATTATATAGATATCACTGTTTACAACATCTATCATATAATAATCAAAAGCTATCTTTGACCCATCCGGGATCCATGCTAAACCCATTCCTACCTGGGAGGGATCGCAAGGAACACTCAGCAATAACTCCTTATTACTTCCGTCTGCATCCATTATCCAGATTTCCTTAGCTTTAGGGGCCTTCGTTAACCAGGAGATATAAGCTATCCTTCTACCATCAGGGCTCCAATCGAAATCAGTGATCAGTGTTCCTACCGTTATCTGCTTTTTATCACTACCATCGGGGTTCATTGTCCAGATATCAAAGTTGCTGAGATTGCCGGACCTATATGCTATCTTCTTTCCATCAGAACTCCACTTTGGGCTCGTATCATACTCCGGATAATCTGTTAATCTCTTCTGGTTACCTCCGTCAGCATCCATAATCCTGATATCAAAGTTTGTAATATGGTTGTTGTCGGATAGTGTTGATGTTTGGAAAAGTATCTTCTTCCCATTCGGACGCCATATCAAATCCGAATAACCGGAACAAGTGAGGTCAATGTCAGATGCTATTTTTGTTTTCTTGCCCCCATTGGCACCCATCACAAAAATATCTGCATGCGTTTCCCTCGCCAATATATCCATATTTCGTCGATTAACACGTGGCTCATAATCAAACCTTGTCCATGTCTCATTTTTCCACTTCACCCAATGATAACCAGTACCGTACGGTGTGAAGTAGCATATCTTTTCCCCATCAGGGCTTATAGTGGGGTTACAGTCAATTGGTGTAACATTTAACGATACCAACTTTTTCTTATCGCTCCCGTCTGTATTCATGACCCATACATCAATGGGTGCATAAGCCTTATTTTTAAAAAATATCTTGTCAAAACGCACAACCGGTTTTGTGCCATTTGCTAAACGAGTTAAATTACTGCCATCTGCATCCATGACACAAATGTAGCATTCCGGACCATACCGTCCAATACCAATATCTGGCATTGATATAAAAAATATCTTTTTCCCGTCCGCACCCCACACAGGATTCTTATCCGGACCTGGATTTGTCGTTAGCCTTGTTATATTTTCAGATAGATTGGTCAAATCTTCCAATTGTGGTTCCGGCGTAATTACATGTTTCACAGGAGATGGCAGCATCACAAGAGCAGCTATAATTACACCTGATGAGATTGCTAACAACAGGATGACGGCTAAAAGTTTTTTAGTTTTTGTCTTCATTTTCATTCTACCCTCTATCTTCGTCCTCTTCTCGCTTTGCAGGCTCACGCGTCACAACAGCATAGATCACAGTCCCGATGGCGGACAGGATAAACAGCATGAAGAAAACAGTCGCAATGCCAGCACAAGTGGATGTTGACGGCTTCCAGTACGTAAGTGACAGATCAGGATACGACTTTTCCGCAGTCCCTTCCCCGGAATAGGGATGAAGAAGTGCGCTTTTATTCATTTCCACCATAAATGCAATTCTTCCAGCACCATAAGAATCCATAACAGCATCGGTTGCATCGAAAAGATAGCACCACGCGGTGCCCCTCTCTTCCGGATCGCTCAGATCTCCGGATACAATAACCGTCTCAAAGGGTTCGCCAGAATCTAAACGTTCTCGCTCTCTATCGTGCAGGTGATAAACCGTGACCGTTTTGTTTCCGGAATGCACAAACAGACTGGCGCCCGCGAGCTCGTGTGGACTGTCTGGCAGATCGTATTCCAGGTGGAAGCCTCCTTCCAGCTCAGTGACGTTGCCTGCATCCACATCCATAGACTGACTTTCGAAAGGATCCTGCATCAGTGGATAAACGAATGCGCCCACAGAGATGAGGAGTGATGAAACCGTCACCAAAACGGCGAGTTTAAGTGTGGTTCTCATTTTTCACATCCTCTGTTGCAGGCATATCTATCACGTATATGTCGCGGTCAATCCCATCTTCAACTGATTCCCATGTTACAACGGCTATCTTTGATCCGTCAGGGCTCCACACCATGCGTACTATGAACCCTGTGGTAATGGTTGTGAGCGGTCTTTTATCACTCCCATCCTCATTCATCATCCATATCTCAATTCCCCTGGTTTCGCCCACGCCCATATATGAAGCATAAACTATTCTTTTCCCATCAGGACTCCAGAACCCCTCTTCCCAGTTCTTCGGAGTATCTGTCAGTTGTTTTTCGTTACTTCCATCGATATCCACAACCCAGATATCCGCACCCTCAACATCGTTGGTGATGCCAGGGTACCGCCAGTATTTCGGTGGCATTCGCACGTACATGATACTTTTACCATCGGGACTCCATCTGGGCAATGTACTGGACCCAACAAAGGACGTTAATCTCCTGCTCTCCCCGGTCTCCATGTTTATCACAAAGATTTGCCCGGTAGACCCTGCTTCTGAAAGATCGCTGCAGGGCAGAGCCACATACCTGCCATCAGGACTCCAGACGACCAGCCCCCCGAGGATGCCATGCACGATACCGTAGCTCAAGTTGCCGATGAATCTCAACGCATTCTCTTCCAGATCCCATACCCATGCGGTTTTTAGATGTTCTTTAGCAATCAACTGTATATCATTCCCTGGTCCATA
>DASC01000094.1 GCA_002503595.1 Candidatus Methanogaster sp. UBA203
CTGACCGGATCCCCGATCTCCTGCCGCTTCTCGATCATCAGCACGTCGCATCCGCACATAGCAGCGGTCTTTGCAGTGATCGAGCCGGCAGGTCCTGCACCGACAACGATGATATCGTATCTCTCCCTCATTTCACCACCTCAATAGCCCCGATCGGGCATATTCTGGCACATGCCCCGCATTCATTGCAAGTATCTGCAATCTCGATCCACGTCTCTATGAGTTCGATCGCCCCGACCGGGCAGACCGAGACACATGCGCCGCAGTATCCGCATTTGTACCGATTAACGCTGATTATGCTAACTCCTCCCTGATCTTTTCCGTAAGTATCCTGCTGATTAATTTGCCGTCCGCCTTGCCACGCAGGTTCTGCATCGCAACACCCATCAGCGGACCAACCGCACCCAATCCCCGTTCACGGACAAAATCACTCCGATCCACAACAATCCTTGCGATCGTATCCGCAATCTCCGTCTCATCCATGCCGACGATACCGATGCTCTCTGCCACGTCCGCAACCGGGCGGTCTGGCTGCTTTGCAAGCACGCGCAATATCTCGATAATCCCTTCTTTCGCAATCGTATTATCCGCTACCAGACCGAACAGCTCTAAAAAGTGTCTATCCGAAAATTCCCCGATCCGGACTCCATCTTTCCGGAGTTCGGTCAGGGTTGCGGTCAGTGTCCGCACCACGAGCGCAGCATCCACACTCACCGAGCCCATGACATCCTCAAAGATATCCAGATATCTGGAATATACCATCTTTTGTGCCAGATCCTCTGAAAGATCATATTCCCTGACGTAACGATCCTTTTTATCGGAAAGCAACTCCGGGATCAAAATCCCCTCGATTCTGCCGGATATCAGAACCGGTGGAACATCGGTCTCAGGATACATCCGTGCAGCACCCGGAAGCGGTCGTAGATACGCGCTGGTGCCATCAGGAAGCATCTTTCGGGTCTCCTCAGGAATTCCTGCAAGTGCCTGCTCCGCTCTTTCGGAAACCGCCTCTAGCGCATCCGCTGCCCGATCGCAGAGATCGGCAACGATTACCACGCAATCCTCTGCCTCTGCGCCCATGAAATCCCGGAGCGCGCCGACCTCGGCATCGGTGATCCCGTAGGCAGGCAGTTCATCGGTGTGGAATATCCCGCCAACGCCTGCTTTCTTTGCTTGATCCGAAAACTCAGATCCGAGACGGCGGTCTGGCTGTATCTCCGCTCCGACCATGCCCCCGAATCCACGGAGGCGTAGTGCAAGCACACATCCCTTCAAAATTTGCGCGCTTATGACCGATGAATCAGTATTCTCAAAGATATGCGTCACATCCACAGTCTCACCGACAGTTGCGCCCCTCTCCTTAAGTTCCTCCCTGATCTCAAGCAGTCTGACCTGGCGGAGTGCTTCGTACATAACGATGGTCTCGATCAGATCGAGTTCCTGAACTCCCTTGATCTCAACCCTTGCGCCCTCTGCAATCGAGATGTTCACATCCTGCCTGATCGTGCCGATCCCGCGCTTGACCGCACCGGTTGACCGAAGAATCATCCCGATCTGCTCGGCAGTCTCTCTTGCGTGAGCAGGCGAGACGATGTCAGGCGCGGTGCCGATCTCGACCAGGGGTATCCCGAGCCGGTCTAACGAGAAGACAACCGTATCCTCTTCTTCCCCTACCCGCTGGGCAGCATCCTCTTCAAGGCAGAGCACATCCACACCGACCCTGCCTTCCGACGTCTCGATGTAGCCATCGGTTGCGGCAAGCGATGTGCGCTGGAATCCGGCAGTGTTCGAGCCGTCGATTACGATCTTTCGCATGGTATGGAGCTCGTCGACTGGCTGCATGTTTAAGAGGCGGGTGATCATGAGCGTGGTATCGATCGCTTCCTCGTTTAATTCCCGCGGCGGCTCTTCATCGTTCTCGACTAGACAGGTGCTCGGATAGGCTTTGTACCTGAATTTGCGGATGACTTTCGCCTCTTCGAGCGCTGCCCGATCGGTCTCACCCATCTCGCTCTGCGTCGGTCGCAGGTACCTGTAAAACTCGTAAGTCGATTCGCTTGTGTCCCGAAGCAGTGTCGGACATCTGCAGAAGAGCTTGTGTTTGGTGTTTAGTTGCTGGTGGATCTCCAGCCCGGCTTTCAGCCCGAGTGTTTTATAATCGAGGTTCGGGGTGCTGGTCATCACTCTTGAATGGATCGTTTTGGTATATATTTGTTATCGAACTGCATCTTACGAACTTTTCGCCCAGTGTAACCTGAAACCACCGACAATCAGTATCGACACGCCTCTTTCACCAATGCGCCCCCGCCTTTCGCTTGCAATTCAACGCCAACCCTTTCAGCATGTTCCACGTACCCTTCCACCGGAATCGTCTCATCCACCCGTTCATACCGGCTGCCATCAAGAGACAGCACCTCGGCACGCACCCGGACACGATCGCCACCCACCATCTCAGCAAACGCGCCGATCGGGACATCGCACCCCCCACCAAGAACGCTGATCACGATCCGTTCGATCTCGGTCTCGATTCTCGTCTGGCTGTGATCGAGCGCACGCACCAGATCCCCGGCGCCGGAGTCCTTAAGCGTCACGACCGCTATCGTGCCCTGATTGGCTGACGGGATAAAATGATCGATCTTGAGCCGATCAAACCCGATATCCCAGCCCAGCCGTACAAGTCCTGCCTCCGCCAGAATGATCCCGTCATAGACCCCCTCGCGTAGCTTTCTCATGCGGGTGTTGATGTTGCCACGCAGATCGATGATATCGAGGTCGCTACGGAACCGGTGCAGTTGGGCTCTGCGGCGCAGCGAAGATGTACCGATGACAGCGCCTGCAGGCAGGTCATCGATGCTCATACTGTCCTCATCACCGTCACCTCCCTCTGTGATCAGCACGTCATACGGAGGATCCCGCTTGAGGATCGCTGCGGTTACCAGTTGCTCCGGGCGGATTGTGGGGATGTCTTTCATCGAGTGGACTGCAATATCGATATCGCCAGCAAGCGAGTGTTCATCGATCTCACGCACGAATGCTCCGACGCCCCTGACATTGGAGAGTTCATGCAGCGGGCGGTCCGTGACCACATCGCCGTGTGTCTTGATGGTGCGAACCTCGGTCTCGGTGCCGATCTTCTGCAATTCTCTGGCAACGATATCTGCCTGCGCAAGCGCAAGCGCACTCCCGCGTGTTCCGATGATCATATATGCTGCTCTTGGTTGCGATGTGCATAAATGTTGCGAATCGGTGGGGGCGTGGGGATGACCGGAGTATAACGCTACGGTGGAGGGACATTAAGATCTTTACAGATTTTCTGTGCCAATTTATCAGCAATTTCGGTATGACGTGGCACCGATGATGTTTTTCTGTTTACGGGATTGAAATAAATCGAATGCCTGCTACCTTCCCGCAACAGTCTGCAACCGTGATGGTTCAAATGTTTCAGCAGAGCACGACGCTTCATTCATGCCGCCACCAGCAACTCTTCTCTGATTGCATCCTTTCCTATAACTTCAAGCCGCGTCAGTTCCCTGTTTGCCTCGATGACCAGTGCTACAGCTTCTTTCAGGTTTTCGCGTGCTTCTTCCAGTGTCCGCCCTTGCGTATTTGCGCCGGGCAGTTCTTCAACATAGCCGATCCACCAGTCTCCGTCTCGTTCAAACACGGCTGTGAATTTGTTCATGATTGAGCTTCCTTTGAATGGCGTGTGATTGTGCATTTGTATAACATCTTTTGTTTCGGATGAGGTAACATTTGTGGTTTGTGAGGGTGTGAAAAGCATCGCTGAATCAGATCGTCGAATCTATCGCAGACTTCAGGATTTGATTTTTGTTTTTGATAACCATCAGGTCTTTCTGCTCCAGCATCCTCATTAAAATCGCCACTTCTTCTTTGCTTTTAATCCCAGCCACCCACAACGCCTTTAATATGTCCGGTATGTCCCATGTTAGAACGCCTTTTGCGCTGGCGAAATTGTTTGCTTTTCTATCATTCGTGATGAATGGATAATTTC
>DASC01000151.1 GCA_002503595.1 Candidatus Methanogaster sp. UBA203
CACACCAAAGTAGTGGGGTGCCCTAAAGAATTGTTCAAGATATTCATCCATATCATCTTTAAAAACCTTGCGCCGATATATGGGCCAAAAAACAATATGATAGTTAGTGTGAAACACTAAAACTTCTGGTTGTTTTGGCTTCCATAAACTACATATATATACCACTTCAACCAATATAAGTATTATGCCAAGACGGACTTTCAAATATCGGCTATATCCAACAAATGATCAAGTACAAATATTAATATACTGCCTGACTACTTGTAGGTATCTCTACAATGAGATGCTTGAAGACCGTAAGAATGCTTATGACCGTTGTGGCGTTGGATTAAACTATAACGAGCAGGCAGGGCAGTTAAAATACCTCAATCTTGGCATATATTCACAGGTTGCGCAGGATGTCCTTCGCAGACTTGATAGAGCATTCCAAAACTTCTTCAGACGCGTGAAAAATGGTGAGAAGAAGGCAGGATACCCGCGATTTCAGGGTAAGAATCGGTATGATAGTTTCACATACCCTCAAACAGGTTTTAAGATCAAAGATGGTAAACTCCATCTCTCGAAGATCGGAGCGATAAGAATCTTCCGGCACCGGGAGATCGAAGGGAAGATCAAGACCTGCACGATCAAACAAGAGGGAGATCAGTGGTATGTGTGTTTCTCTGTGGAACTGTTAGACTCCGAAAAAAAGGAGATTAAGACCTCTGTTGGNNCACTTGCGACACTATCAGACGGTATAGAGATCGGAAATCCTAAAACGCTTAATAAGTACGACTCGAAGCTCCGGAAAGCGCAGAGAGACCTATCACGGAAAAAGAAGGGATCGAGTAACCGGAATAAGCAGAAGATTGTCCTTGCAGGGATATATCGTAAGGTCAGGAACGCTCGAAAGGACTATCTGCACAAAACAAGCCGGGTACTCGCAAATACATACGATCAGATCATATTTGAGGACTTGCAGATCAAAAATATGGTTAAAAACCATCATCTTGCAAGATCAATCCATGATGCATCTTGGGGTATGTTAATCAGTCTAACGACCTACAAAGCGGAAGAAGCTGGTGGGATCGTAAAACTGGTTAATCCGAGAAATACATCAAAACAATGTTCGGTTTGCGGCTGTATCCAGTCGATGCCGCTCTCGCAGAGGACATATCAATGTCCTGCCTGTGGGGCGGTCATGGGACGGGATCATAACGCTGCAATCAACATCAAAAATAGATATGTACCCACGGACTGTGGGGAATTAACGCCTGTGGAGATGGTTGCATGAGCAACCGCTATGAATCAGGAAGCCCCGTTACTTGTAGCGGGGAGGAAGTCACGTAATTCACAACAAGAACCCTGCTAAAAGTTTCCTATCGATGTTTATAGCAGGGGTGGCATAGAAAGATTTCATGGATACCACAGGCAGGGGTCGATCGGAATACCCGAGGATATTCACGCCCATAATCAGCCCGTCACCTCCACGTCGCATCGACCTGATCGGGTCTGAAGTTAGGTATCACCGCTGAATCCTCGATTGGGAGCGACTCGCCACTTGCAAGCATCAGAAGACCTGTGTATGCGATCATCGTGCCGTTGTCGCCCATAAACCTCCTCTCAGGCACGTGAAACGCCGCGCCCCTGTCAGCGCACATAATCTCAAGCATCTTACGAAGACGCGTATTTGCGCCGACGCCGCCAGCAAGCAGCACATCGTTCTTCTCGGTGTGCGCAACCGCACGCTCTGTAACCTCGACAAGCATGGCAAACGCAGTCTCCTGAAGCGAGAAGCATACGTCAGCAAGCGAATGTTTCGTAAGAGCCTCCTTTGCCGCGGTCATGAGCCCTGAAAACGAGAAATCCATCCCCTTCACCACGTACGGAAGCGGGATGTACTCCGTTGCAGCAAGTGCCTCACTCTCGATCTTGGGTCCGCCCGGATGCGAGAACCCCGCGTGTCTTGCGAACTTGTCAAGCGCGTTTCCGATGCCGATGTCAAGCGTCTCCCCAAATATCCGGTATCTTCCGCCCCGGTACGCAAGCACCTGCGAGTTTGCGCCGCTCACATAGAGCATGACCGGATCATCGATTCCGCACTGCCACCTGCCGATCTCGAGGTGTGCGACGCAGTGGTTGACGCCGATTAAGGGCACATCGAGCGAGAGTGCCAGTGCGCGGGCTGCTGTTGCAACCGTCCGAAGACACGGCCCCATCCCTGGTCCCTGTGAGAACGCGATGCCGTCGATCTCCACATCGCCTGCCGACTTAATCGCTTTCCTGATCACGGATGCGATGTGTGTGGCGTGGTGCTGCGCTGCTTCCCGCGGGTGGATGCCGCCGGTCTTTGGCCGGTACGTCGCGGCCGCCTCTGCGAGGACGTCTGTTTCGGTCACGATTCCCGCGGAGAGGTTCCACGCGGTGCCCTCGATTCCGAGAATGGTTCGGTGCATTGTTCTGGTGTTATGGCGGGGGCGGAAGGTAAAGATGTTGTGGCTGGATGGATTGCGGATGGGGGGAATATACGAAAGCGGTAGCCACATGCCAGCGGTCCGCCTATCCCTCGATCACGAATGCGCCGATGTAGCCGCAGTCCTTGCACTGGTACTGGCATCCGGCTTTCCTGATTCTGACGGATTCTGTGGTTCTCAAAAGATGTTAAAAGAAAACAGCATCAGACGCGGTTCTGAAGGTATGCATTCCTCGGAGGATTGGTTGCACAATTCCATGATTTCTGCATCTGATGAGGCTCTTTTGTCAGTAACCACAAAAAATATTAGAACCAACACTTTTCTATATGATAGCATAGTATTTATTATACTTACGAGTTACAATAGTTTAGTGAGGTGATGTTAATGAAAGGGAATGAGATTTCAGGCAGTGACCTCCCAAATTGGGATAGTGTAGAGGAAGTTTATGTTTTAGCAGCAAGAACTTACCAAAAAAGTCAATTTATTGCAGAAGAACTAGCTCAGGTTCGGCTTGGCCAACAGGCATCTCGAAGTGCATTACGAGCAGAGAGTATATCCTTATACATGACTTTCGGGTAAATC
>DASC01000113.1 GCA_002503595.1 Candidatus Methanogaster sp. UBA203
CCCAATCGAAAGAGTGGAACGCATCCCAATAAAAGACGCAAACAACAGAGTTCTCGCAGAGACGATCACATCCGCAATCGACGTCCCGGATCACAGGCGTGCAGCTATGGATGGGTACGCGGTCGGTGCGGAAGAGACGACCTGCGCCTCGCCAGCAAATCCTGTGCTGCTTCGGGAGGGGATCGATTGCGTCCGTGTGCACACGGGCTCACCAGTGCCTGATGAAATGGACGCGGTGGTCATGATCGAGGACACCATACCGGCAGAGAGTGGCGGGATGGTCGAGATCCGTTCTGCCGTGCACCCGAACAAGCACGTCAGCATGGCAGGAGAGGATGTCTGCCATGGCGATACCGTCTTTGGAAGCGGGCATCACCTCCGCGGATGCGACATCGCAATGCTCGGCATGATCGGTGTATCACACGTGCTGTTGTATGCCTGCCCGAGGGTTGCGATCATCCCGACAGGATCAGAACTCGTCCCGATGCAGAGCGAACCGGAATGCGAGACTGGCAAGATTCGGGAGACAAACGGAATTATGGTCGGTCTTTATGTCAAAAAATGGGGCGGGATTCCGGTTTACAAAGATATCGTCATCGACGACCCCGATCTGATCGAGAAGGAGATTCTTGCGTCCGCAGACTGCGATGCAATCATCCTCTGCGGCGGCACCTCGGTCGGGGCGCGGGATTATGTGCCGGGCGCGATCGAATCACTCGGAAGTCTGCTGGTGCACGGTGTCGGTCTGAGCCCGGGAAAGCCTGCCGCGCTCGGCATGATCGACACGATCAACAAGACGGCAGGCGAGACCAGGGCGCTGCCTGTGCTATCGCTGCCCGGATACCCGGTTGCATGTCTGATCGCCCTATTTGAGTTTGGGCGTCCTGCTATCTGCGAACTGGCGCGAATACCCCTGATGCCGGATCGGCTGATGCGCGCACGTCTCGGCGCAAAGATCGCATCGAAGATCGGATATCTCACGTACACAAGGGTGCAGGTCACTGGTGGAGTGGCGCATCCGGTCATGACGTCCGGAGCAGGCATCCTCAGTTCGGTCACTGGGTCAAATGGCTTTGTTGTAATCAGGGAGGAATTAGAAGGGCTCGATGAAGGCGGCGAGGTCGATGTTATCTGGATCGAGTGATCCACCGTCTATCCGGATCGTTAAGAAGGCTCGACGATGGCAATGATCTCCTCGATGGTCTTTTCAAGTTCTGCCAGCACCATGCCAAGATTCGTGTCTGGTTCGGTCATCGCTGCCAGCAGCATCTTTCTGCCCGCGCCCATCACGATCAGACGCCCGTGCCGCGACTCCACGATCATGCGGTCAGGCACTCCCTGATCCAACCCCTCTGATGTGATCTCCGCGGCTCCAAGCATCGTTGCTGCCATGGCAGCGAACGTTTTTGAATCTGTTGGAGCATTCGCTGCGATCAGTACCCCATTCCGACTCACTATCGCGCTTACCTCGATTGCGGTCTTATTATGCAGGTCTGACAGTGTTTTCTCGAGTGCGTCCATCGTGGTCATGCGGCAGCTCTCCTGGATGATCCGTCCGTCATTCCAAACTCTATTTTAAGATTATTAAACTTTCGATACGGCAGAAGTGTCAGGTTACATGGTGTCTGGACCGGGGATCATGAATAACTGGCGAACTGCGCCACAACCACTCGAAACCCACCCCCTACCCTCCTCGCTATAGTAACTTTGCAGCCACAAGCGAACCAAAGAATTTATATCACCACCCTCCGTATATGGAATCACAGCCCGATGATGTAGCGGTCAATCATCTGGGACTCTGGATCCCAGCACCTCGGTTCGAATCCGAGTCGGGCTATTTTATGGAAATTGATGAGACGAGAGAACTGATAGAGAAATATGCGCTCCAGAATGCAGTGAAGTATGGAAAAACCCCACAAGCAGGCGCGGTACTTGGTAAGGTTCTTGGAACGCACCCCGATCTTCGAAAGGATGCGAAAGAGGTGGCATCTCTCGTAGGCGAAGTTTTATCCGGATTAACAGGCGATCCTGAGTCATGGAGCCAGAGACTTGGGGAAATCGCGCCCGATCTTATCGAGGAGATCCACGAGCGCAAGCAGCCAAGCACTGGTCTCCCCGATCTTGTGGTCGATGGCAGGGCAGTGCTCCGGTTTGCGCCGAACCCGAACGGACCTGCCACCATCGGCAGCGTGCGCGGCATCGTCGTAAACTCCGAGTATGCACGCAGGTATCATGGCGAGTTCATACTCAGGTTCGATGACACCGACCCGAAGACGAAGGCGCCGATGCTCGACGCTTATACCTGGTACCTTGATGATTGCGAGTATCTTGAAACGGTTCCTGACCGGGTGGTGTACGCAAGCGATCACCTTTTAGAATACTACGAATACGCAAAAAAACTCATTCTTATGGGCAAAGCTTACGTCTGCACCTGTCCGAGGGACGAATTCAAGCGATACAAGGATGCTAAAGAGCCATGCCCTCACCGGGATGCAGACGTGGATGCGAATCTTAAACACTGGGAGCAGATGCTTGATGGCGGATACCCTGAGGGTGGAGCGGTGCTGCGCATCAAGACCGATATCAAGCACAAGGATCCTGCAATGCGCGACTGGGCCGCATTCAGGATCGTTCTGACCCCGCACCCGCGCACCGAGATCGGTGACCGGTTCAGGGTATGGCCCCTGCTCGATTTCGAATCCGCAATCGAGGATCACGTTCTCGGGATCACCCACATCATACGCGGCAAGGACCTGATGGACAGCGAGCAAAGGCAGCGCTACGTCTACGATTATCTGGGCTGGCAGTACCCAAAGACCCTGCACTGGGGCAGAATGAAGATCCATGAATTCGGAAGATTCAGCACGAGCGCAATTTCAGAGGCGATTTCAGACGGGACTTATACGGGCTGGGACGATCCGCGCGTTCCAACGCTCCGGGCGCTTCGAAGACGCGGCATCACAGCAGTTGCGATCCGGAGATTTATGATCGATCTCGGCATCGCTGAGACTGATATCAGTTTAAGTCTCGACAATCTCTACGCCATCAACCGCAGGATCGTTGATCCGGAAGCGAACCGGTATTTCTTTGTCTGGGAACCTGTGAGGATGGAGATTCTGGACGCTCCTTTTATGATCGCAACACCGAAATGTCATCCTGATCGGGACGATCTTCGAAAGATTCCTGCCGGTTCCACGCTTTCCGTGTGCAGAACAGACACCGAGGGTCTCGAAGCAGGCGATAGGCTCCGGCTCAAGAACCTGTACGATATCGAGATCGTGAGCACCGAACCGCTGGTAGCAAGATACATCGGCGGCACCCACGAGGCGTGGTGTGCGACCTGCGAGAAGCCGCGGTACCAGATCATCCAGTGGGTGCCGGATGAACACGTCCAGGTGGTGGTGCGTGCACCTGACCAAACGTATGAGGGCGTTGGCGAGACTGGAATTGTCAATGAACAGGGAAATATCGTTCAATTCGAGCGGTTCGGATTCGTACGCATCGATAGCGTTGATGCGGGACGAGTTGTTGCGTATTTTGCGCATCGGTAGCTGTATCCAATCTTATTGTCCGCGAAGCTGAGGAGTCACCACAACAACCGCATTCGGATTCATTTGATTATTCTGTAACTCCTCCTGCCCGGTGTCGAACGCATCTTGTGGGCAGGAGGTGGTAAAAACTTATAAGTACCGATGTTTACGTAAAAAGTATAATCTTTCTGATGTGTTATGCCTTCAAAAAGCAAGGAATGATAGAATGAAGACTCCAAAATACCTTACAAAACTTGATCAAATACACGAACTTGACGATGAAGAGCGAGTTGCACTTAAAAATGTCACCGAAAAATTTGCTTTCCGCGTAAACGAGTATTATCTATCATTGATAGACTGGAACGATCCTGAAGATCCGATAAGACGCATTATACTACCAAACATAGGCGAACTCGATGAATGGGGACGGATGGATGCTTCCGATGAAAATGCGTACACCATGGTCCACGGTCTGCAGCATAAATACGGATCCACCGCGGTTCTTCTCGTCACCGATGTATGCGGTGGCTATTGCAGGTTCTGTTTCAGGAAACGTCTTTTTATAGATGGTTTTGATGAGGTTACCCGTGACGTGACCGATGGGATCCGGTACATCCGTGAGCACGAGGAACTGACCAACATCCTTGTCACTGGCGGCGATCCGCTGATGTTGTCCACAAGACGGCTGGAAGAACTGGTGAGCCAACTTCAAGAGATCGAGCATGTTCAGGTTATCCGTATCGGCACCAAGATGCTGGCTTTCAACCCGTACAGGATCCTCGATGATCCGTCACTGCCGGAGATGATCGAGAGGTACAGCACCGATGAGAAGAAGATCTACATAATGACGCAGTTCAACCATCCAAGAGAACTGACAGATGTAGCTGTAAAGGCAGTTCACACCCTCCTTGATGCAGGCGCCATCATCGCCAACCAGACACCGATGATACGCGGGGTCAACGATGATCCTGAAACCTTGTCCACGCTGTTTAAGAAACTGTCGTTCATCGGGGCGGTTCCGTACTATGTTTTCCAGTGCCGTCCGACATCAGGCAACAGAACATTTGCCATTCCGGTCGAGGAGGCGTACCAGATCTTCCAGCGATCGCTCAAGAACTGTTCAGGTCTTGCCAAGCGTGCCAGACTGATCATGTCGCATTCGAGCGGAAAGATCGAGATCGTGGGAATGACAGACGAACACATCTTTTTCAGGTATCACCAATCGCCTGATCCGGAGCAGATCGGGAGTTTCATGGTCTTCAGGCGCAATCCGGACGCCTACTGGTTCGATGATTATCACGAGCTGGTTGCGGAATACCCCATTCAGGATCGGCACTGACTGCATCCAGACCATGGTTGAGCGGATCAGGGAATTGCGAATGTGTCAAAAATGGAGCGATATTGGTCAGTAAATCCGTTAATACCTTTAATCTGTGTAATCCGTGTTCATCTATGGCTGATATGAATTTTAGCCACAGACTTACGCAGATTCCACCGGCACAATCAGAAAATCCAGTGAAATCACTATATCCATAAATTTTACGTACACGCTCGGGTAACTTGTGGCAGGAACCACAAGATTACACAGTCGGCGAAGCAGCGGCGCAGCCATCTCCACAAGATTTCTGTGTTAATCTTGTGTAATC
>DASC01000084.1 GCA_002503595.1 Candidatus Methanogaster sp. UBA203
TTATCAGCCACTGATTTACACAGACTTCGGGTTATCTGTTTGCCACACATTACTCAAGCATATTTAATCACCATTCCACAAACCCAGCAACAGACCACAACCGCCGCAACCAGAAGAAACGAGGCGAGCATGACGATCCGGTTCGCCTGAAGAATGTGACGCGGCGACGGATCCGGATATTCGTCCCCGAGCACGTAACTCCCGGGTTTCTCGAGTCTGCAACCAAGAGCGCCTGCAACCATCGCCATCGGGTATCCTGAGTTCGGGGACGGGGGAAGCGCATGGTCACGCAGACAGACCCGTAACGCAGACCCCGGACTGAACCGGAAGGACGGCAGAAGAATGAAGAGAACAGACAACCTCGCAGGAATCCAGTTGGCGATGTCGTCTAACTTTGCAGATGCGAAACCGATCGCAGAGAACTGCTCGTTTCTGTATCCGACCATCGAGTCGAGCGTGTTCACTGCTTTGTACACAAGAGCGCCCGGAAGCCCAAAGACTGCAAAATAGAGTACCGGCGAGAGGATGCTGTCCACATAATTCTCAGCGGTCGATTCGATCGCTGCTGATGCGATTTTTGGCTCGTCAAGTTCCCTCGCGTCCCTGCTTACGAGCGCGATCAAGTCTTTTCTTGCACTCTCAATATCGTTCGCGGAAAGATCCCTGTAGATCAGGTTTGAAGAACTGACGAGCGACCGTATCGAGAACGTCGATTTCAAGAAATACGCCATCAATACGATGCCGATGAGACTGTGCCGCTCTGCCAGAAGGGTTAACAGAACGCCTGTGAGGTAAGCGCACGATACGCATATCAGCACCAGCACAAGTCCGCAGATTCTGTGATACCTCTTATCGGTCCGCTCGCACCACCCCGATATCCTGTGTATCAGCGTGCCGAGCCAGACCACGGGATGGGCGGCATTTGGCATCTCACCTGATACCAGATCGATAGCGACTGCGAGAACCAGCACCAGTACCGGCACAGGCACCTGAACACCCGGAACATCCATAAATATATTCCACCGTGCCGACATATTAATGTGCCCGCGGATTCGATAAAGTGAACATGAACTTTGTGCATGCGAGTGATTTTCATCTCGGATATGTGCAGTACGGTCTTTCCGAGCGGTTCAAGGACTTTGCACGCGCTTTCGACCGGGTTGTCGATTATACGATCCGGTCGGATGCAGAATTTCTGCTCATTGCCGGAGATCTCTTCCATAAGAGGAATATCAATGCTCCAACATACATGCAGGCGTTTAAAATCCTTACGAAGCTTGCGGATCGGGAGATTCCTGTGTATGCGATCGAGGGCAACCACGATCTTGCGTATCACCGGGATGTGAACAGCTGGATGCAGATTCTCGATGCACAGGAGATGCTGCGGTTGATACGGATCAAGCCGATGGAGCAGATGGGGCAGCATGAGATCAAACTGATGGGGGATTTTGTCGATATAAACGGTGCACGCATCTTTGGCGTCAAATACCTTGGATCACAGACCCGAAATCTGATACCTGAGATTGCAGAGGAGATTAAAGCGATCAATGACCGATGTAAAACGCCTGATTACACGATTCTTATGATGCATTTTGGAATGGAAGGTGTGATCAGTGCGTCAGGTATCGGGGAGTTATCCTACAATTCCCTCATCCCCCTGCGTGATGCGGTCGATTATCTTGCGCTCGGACATTATCACATACAATACGATCGCGACGGCTGGGTATTCAACGGTGGAAGTTGTGAAACGGTATCGATGTCAGAATACCGGAAGCCGAAAGGGTTTTATCATGTCGTGGATGGCAAGCCCTCGTTTCAAAAGGCAGCGCCCCGCCACATCGAGCGGTTCGGGATCGATACCAGCGGGATACGGTCGCTTCAGGACATGTACAGCACAGTCAGATCGGCTCTCGGCGGGGCGGCTCGCAGGGATAGCGATACGAAGCCGCTTGTCGATATCTCGCTGCATGGCGATCTCAGATTCCCGAGAACAGATATATCCGTCGAGAAGATAAAAGAGATCGTTTCCGAGCACCTTGATCCATTATGGGTCAATGTAAAGATTATCGATACGAAAGATCCGGTTGGCGTCGTCGATGACCGCGATATCTCCAGATCAGAGATTGAGCGATCAGTTATCGAGGAGATGGTCAAGAATACGCAGTATCGCAGGCATCTCACTGATGTCACGGATATGGTGATCGAGGCAAAACAACTCGCGGTCAGCAGGACTGATCCGCAGATCATCCTCGAACACCTGCAAAATTCATATAGCGTGGTTAAAAGCGAAAATAAGGAACAGACCGATCTGCCGTTTGGTATTGGTGGCATGGATGGCAGGGGTAGTATGGGCGGCAGAAGCCGGGCGGGCAGGGCAAATGTGGATTAACTCTGTTGAACTCAGGAACATCAAGTCATACCGGGATGAGGATGTCCCATTCAGATACGGGGTCAACGGCATCAGCGGCGAAAACGGCGCTGGCAAGACAACGATCCTCGAAAGCATCGGATTTGCGCTCTTCGATCATCTCCCGTACAGCCAGAAGGATTTTCTGCGAAGGGGCGAGAAGGCAGGAGAGGTCAGGGTTCATGTAGTTGCGCCAGATGAACTGGAATACGTGATCGCAAGGTCGGTTAAGGGAGATTACAGGGTAGAATCCCAGGTCGGGCAGCTGGCAGTCGGAAAGGTAGACGTGCAGGACTGGATCGTGGAAAATCTCTTCGGTGGAGTCATAACTTCGGCTGATCTCTCGTCCATATTCGAGAATGCGGTCGGAGTCCCACAGGGGACGTTCACCTCGTCGTTCCTCGCACCTCCGGGAGCGAGAAAGAAGGTCTTTGACAGCATTCTCCGGGTGGACGAGTACAGAAAAGCGTTCGATAACTTAAATGATGTCTCAAAGATCGTTAAAACCGAGATCGATGACATGGAGAAGAGACACCATGAGCTGAAAGGAAGCACCGCAAACTACACAGGGTTAAAAGAGAGATTCGAGCACGGAAAGATTGCAGTTTCGAAGATAAAAGAAGAGCTTGCCGGATTGGAAAGGGAACTTGCGCAGTTGCAACTGAAGAAGGACGATCTCGGAAAGAAGAAGGAACTGATCGATTCTACCCGGAAGGAGATTGAAAAACTGGAAAGGGACGTTGAAGAGTTGGAGAAACACCTCGTCACTGCGAAAAAACAGCTTGAAGAGGCGATTGCTGCGGAGAAGATACTTGAAGAGACGAAGGAGTCGAAAGAAGAGTATCTTAAGTCTCAGAATAAATTGGAAGGTCTGGAGGGTGAGAAAAAGAAAAGAGACCATCTCAATGAGCAGAGGCTAAAGCAGGAGGGCAAGATAAAGCAGATGGAATTGGAACTGGAAAAAAAGAAGACGCTATCAGAAGAACTGGAAAGTCACAGAAAGAAACTATACGAGATTGAACCACTTGTAAAGGAGCAGAAAGAGCTTGAAAGAGAGATAAAGAACGTAGAAGCGCAGATGCGGGAGATCGACTCTCTCCAGTCAGATATCCGCGATCTCAAGGAGAAGACGAAACTATTTGAAACCCTGTCAGAAGACCTCCGGCGGCTTGAAAGGGAGCGAGAAGAGATTGAACCACGTGTAAAGGAGCAGAAGGAGCTTGAAGGTGAGCTAAAGAGAATTGAAGTGCAGATGCGGGAGGTAGACCTGCTTCTGTCGGATATCCGTGACTTCAAGGAGAAGACAGTGCTATTTGAAACTCTGTCAAATGACCTTCAGAGGCTTGAAAGGGAACGAGAAGAGATTGAACCGCTTGTCAAGGGGGCAGAGGAGCTTGAACGCCAGAAGCAGATGATTACCGTCAAAAAATCCGATATGCAGGATCGGATAAAGAGTATCAGAAAGAACAAGAAGGAGACTGGAGATACGAACCAGTGCCCGATCATGGAGGGGGTCAAATGCGCAGCAGTCACGAGTTTTTCAGATTATTTCGAGGAAAAACTGAATGTTAGTCAGGAAGAGCTGAACGGATTGAAGAACGAGCTTGCTGGGATCGAAAATGAGTTAAAAGGACTGAACAATCCGGAAAAACGGATGAATAAGAACAGTTCCGAGATCTCCAGGATAACAGGGCAGCTGTCACTGCTATCAGATGTGAAAGACGGGTTGCAAGAGCGTAATGCGAAAATGCGAGGGTATGACTCGATCTTCTCTCAAAAGTACTCGTCGTACCTGACAGATATCCCTGGGGATGCCTCACTTCCTGTTAAGATTGGGACGACGAGAGAGATGATGGAAAAGCGGGTAAATGGGCTGAACAATCCGGAGAAACGGATGAATAAGAACAGTTCCGAGATCTCCAGGATAACCGGGCAGCTGTCACTGCTATCAGATGTGAAAGACGGGTTGCAAGAGCGTAATGCGAAAATGCAGGAGCATGACTCGATCTTCTCTCAAAAGTACTCGTCGTACCTGACAGATGTCCCTGAGGATGCCTCACTTCCTGTTAAGATTGGGACGACGAAGGAGATTGCGGAAAAGCGGGTAAATGGGCTGAACGATCCTGATCGACAGGCGTCGAAGATAGAGACGCTGATGGGTGCAGTAAAACAGGAACTGAGCCGGATAAA
>DASC01000195.1:0-11194 GCA_002503595.1 Candidatus Methanogaster sp. UBA203
GGGACCGTATGCAGGTCCCCTGCTCTCAATGACTATACCTTCTTCCCTTCCGTGTCAACGATGTATACCTCGAGCAGGTCATCAAGCATAGCACCATTGATCCCGATGTTGTCTGCTGCCTCCGCAAGTTCCTGGTAGTTGGCACCCTCCCTTTCGCAGAACCTGGCCGTATAGACATTCGAGAATGCAAGTGGCATACAAAGTGTGTTCTGAATCCATTTCACAAGGATCCTGGACTGAGTTCCCTTGCTCACCTCGGAAAACGAGACATGTGAGTCGAACTCGTCGACGATCTCCTGACCGTACGTCCTGAGGAACTTCTGGATCTTACCGTCGTAATTCTCCTGAATTGCCTGGGCTACCTTGCAGATTGCAGAAAGCGACTTTTTGATATCCTCTTCGGCAACGCCATTCGCTTTGAGGATGTCTATTATGGTCCTCACACGCGAGTTGTCGGGATTGACCATACCGTCATCCATTATCGGTATTCCAGCCAGGTCATTGACCTTCAGCAGGTTTAAGTCTGCAAGACTGTTTGCCAGTCTGCGCGCATCCCTGTACGAATGCTCGGTGAGTTCCGCGAATATGCAGTAGACCAGTTCGGTCCAGCGGGCGCTTTCATCTTCCCATTTGTAGTCTGTCGGGAGGAGCTGCCTGTACTCCGCATATACCTCCCTGATCCGGTCCTCAAGGACAGCAACCCGTTCGGGTTCTGTGTTTTTCATGGATACTTTCTTCATTCGTGCCATCTTTAATGCCTCCATATATAAATTTTGCTACGTTGTAGCACTTTTCCGCATGATCATCTTACGACATGGCGGTGGTGTGCGGACGTGACCACTGCCGCCATAAGCATCAGACGGGAGCGGTGTATCAACATCTTCGTGGGTGTTTAGACTTATTAAAGCTTTGGGTTTCCCTCTTTGACGATAGTGGGCATCAAAAGCCCATTAAATCCCACTCAGTGTCTAAAAGTCGGAGTTTAATACACTATCGTGGTGCGATATCCCACTTTCCCAGTCTTAGTGTGCATACGCCCAATTTAAGTGCCAACAGAATATATATCAATGTGCATTCGTAGGGATGGAGAGAGAATGAACTGCTCAAACACCATGCCAAACGATACCAACCCCCGGTGACCCAACATGAACATAAAACATTTCATAGCAACGTACATCATCGTGTTCGCCTTCTGGATACTGCTCTCAGCGCACTTCGATCGATTCCACGTGGGCGCAGGAATCGTATGTTCGAGCATAGTGGCTTATGCGTCCCACGATCTTCTGTTCGCAGGCGTAGGAAACCACACCCTGACAAAGATCGTGCGGTTCATCGCTTATCTCCCGTGGCTCATCTACCAGATCGTGCTCGCAAACATCGATGTCGCAAAACGGGCGCTCTCGCCCAGTATGCCTATCGACCCACAGGTGGTCACGTTTAAGACGATCTTGAGGAGCGATGTGGCGCGCACCGCGCTTGCAAACTCGATAACGCTCACGCCGGGCACGGTCACAATCGACATCGTGGACGACGTCTTCTACGTCCACGCGATAGCAAAGGAGCCTGCTGACGACCTCCTGGAGGGCGCGATGGAGCGAAGGATTGCTCACGTATTTATGGAGGAGTGATAGATGACAGGTGCATTACTCTTCGGAACGATAGGGATGGTGGACGTCTTTCTGGCGATGGCAATCCTGATAGTCATGGCAAGCTTTGTGTCGCTCTACCGCGGCATCGAGGGACCCGGAATCTTCAACCGGATCATCGCAGTAAACGTGATCGGCACCAAGACGATCGTGCTTCTGGTTCTTATCGGGTTCATCTACGAACGACCTGATTTCTTCGATATTGCGCTTGTGTATGCGATTCTTAACTTTATTATGACGATAGCAGCGACGAGGTACTAAAAAAGAGGTGGAAAACGATGTCTGACACAACAACGATAACAAATGTGATTACGGTCGTGTTCCTGCTGACTGGAGCCTTCTTCATGCTCGCAGGAACGATCGGGTTTGTGCGGTTCCCTGATTTCTACTCACGGATGCATGCAACAGGCAAGTGCGACACGCTTGGGGAGGGGCTGATGCTCGTTGCGCTGATCGTCTACGGGGGCGCGACATTCGTCAGCGTGAAGATACTGTTTCTCATTATGTTCATCCTGCTTGCGAACCCGACCTCGACCCACGCGATCGCGAAAGCCGCGTACGACGTCGGGCTCGAACCATGGCGGAAACTGGACGACCGGGTGGAGTGGATGAATACAGGCGATACCAGCGATACTGGCAATATCAGCAATACCGGTAATAGCGGCGAAGGCAGAGCCGATCAAGACAGAGGTGAGGGACGATGATCTGGGTACTTGACATAACGATGCTCCTCTTCCTTGTGGTATGTGCAATCGCTGCAATCTCGATAAAAGACCTGCTTTCGGCTGTTATAATCCTGTCAGGATACAGCCTTATAATGGCGATCGTCTGGGTCGAGATGCACTCGGTCGATGTCGGGTTCACAGAAGCTGCTGTTGGCGCGGGGATCACAACCGTCCTATTCATCGCAACGCTTGCAAGAACCGAAGGGAGGAGTGAGGATTGAAGGCGCTCGCACTCCTCGTGGTCGTGATTACAGGCGTGATGCTGATCTACGCGGGGCAGGATCTGCCACCGTTTGGGGACCCGAACACAGATATGTACCAGCACAGGATGACACAGCGGTTCATCGAATGCTCAGATACCGAATCCGGGGTACCAAACATCGTAACCGCCCTGCTCGCCAATTACAGGGGGTATGATACGCTTGGAGAGACGACAGTGATATTCACCGCTGGAATGGCAGTTATGCTGCTCCTCCGGAGGCGTGAAACATGAGCAGGATTCAGGAGAGCGTGATCATCAGAACGGTTGTGCGGATTATGGTCCCGTTCATCGAACTCTTCGCGCTCTATGTGATCATGCACGGCTCGAGTGGACCTGGCGGCGGTTTTCAGGGTGGCGTGATCTTTGGGGCAGCAATCATACTCTACGCGATGATCTACGGCATCGCCGAAGGAAAGAAGAAGATGTCTGATGCTCTCGACAAGATTCTTGCAAGTACGGGATTGACCATTTATGCAGGAACAGGACTCTTATGCCTCTTCTTTGGCGGGATGTTCCTCCAGTACGGCGCAGTCCCGCTCCTGCCGGATAATCCTGCCAAGGTTGCAGCACTCTTGATCGATCTGGTGGAGATCGGGATCGGCACCACAGTGGCAGCGGTCATGATCTCGCTATTCTTCGATGTCTCGCCACCCGAATCAGAAGAGGGAGAACTGCCCGGTTACGAGGGGGTAGACTGATGACTGGAATTATTGATGTCGTCTATGCCGAGTATAATTACTGGATCTATGTGACGCTGATGATGATCGGGTTCTATGCGATGATCGCAAAGAAGAACCTGATCAAGAAGGTCATCGGAGCCAACATCTTCCAGACCGCAATCTTCCTCTTCTATGTCTCGCTTGCAGACATCACTGGCGGAACCGCGCCGATTCTCGTGGGCGGGCACGGCGGAGAGCACGTAGAACATGCGGCTGATGTGATCTACACGAATCCGGTTCCGCACTGCCTGATACTGACCGCGATTGTGGTCTCGGTCAGTACCACCGCTGTGGCACTGGCACTCATCATCAGAATCTACAATGAGTACGGGTCACTCGATGAGGATGTGATCCTTGCGGCACGAAAGAGTTTGCAGCCTGAGTTTTCCGAGTATGCAAGGCAGAAGGAGGTGATCGACGATGGCGGGATTTGAGATCATCACAAACAACCTTCCAGTATTCGCAGTTGTAGTCCCGCTGATCGCGGGCTTCCT
Organism: Candidatus Methanogaster sp. UBA203; assembly: GCA_002503595.1. Classification (GTDB taxonomy): domain Archaea; phylum Halobacteriota; class Methanosarcinia; order Methanosarcinales; family Methanogasteraceae; genus Methanogaster_A. The sequence goes on from DASC01000195.1 coordinate 3,847, forward strand.
GACGCCGATCGTCGGGTGGATTGATCGCAGACTTCCGTGGTACTGGGTGATGCTTGCGATGTTTGTGGTTCTCCTGATAACATTGAGTAATCTCGTAACCGTGATCAACTCAGGAACGATCCACTACAAACTCGGTGGCTGGGACCCGCCATTCGGTATCGAATACGTAATCGACCTATTAAATGGATTCGTCTGCCTGATAATCGCGTTCATCGGGTTCATGGTATCAATATACTCGGTGGAGAGCGTCAAAAAGGAAGTTCCCGGAAAGACGACCCAGTTCTACTCTGTATTCCTGCTCCTGATCACCGGACTCATGGGAATGACGATCACAGGCGACATCTTCAACTTCTATGTATTCCTTGAGATCTCATCGCTCACCGCTTACGCTCTCATTGCTATGGGCGACCGCGGGGACGGCGTTGTCGCAAGCTTCAACTACCTGATCATGGGCACCGTCGCAGCATCGTTCATCCTCTTGGGGATCGGCTACCTCTACGCGGTCACAGGCACCCTGAACATGGCTGACATGCAAAATCTCCTGCCGAGCATCTATGAGAGCAAGGTCGTTCTTGCTGCGCTCGCATTCTTCATGGCGGGTTTCAGCATCAAGGTCGGTCTCTTCCCGCTCCATGCGTGGCTTCCTGATGCGTACACACATGCACCATCGACAGCAAGCGCGCTCATCGCAGGACTGATGACAAAGGTCGGCGTCTATGCGATGATCCGGTTCATGTTCTGCGTCTTCACACCCGCGTTTGTGATCGATGTGAATATGACAGAGATTCTCACCTGGGCTGCTGCGCTTGCGATCATCGTGGGATCGGTTCTCGCAATTGCGCAGAGCGACATCAAGCGGATGCTTGCATACTCAAGCATCAGCCAGATCGGCTACATCCTCTTAGGTTTTGGTCTTGTGAACGTGATCGGGATTACGGGTGGGCTTCTGCACATCATGAACCATGCGCTGATGAAGTGCGCACTCTTCCTTGTCGCCGGTGCGGTATTCTACAAGACCGACATCAGAAACATATACCAGTTCCAGGGGCTCGGAAAGAAGATGCCTGTTACGACAACCGTCTTTTTGATAGCTGCCCTCTCGATGATTGGAGTTCCGGGAACCGTTGGCTTTACGAGCAAGTGGTATCTTGCGCTCGGATCGATCGTTGCAGATCAGTGGATCTTCGTAGCGGTCATCCTTGTATCGAGTCTGCTCAACATCGTCTACTTCTGGCGGATCTTTGACAACATCTGGTTCGGACACCCGCACGAGATCGAGAACATCAAAAGGGATGAAGCGCCGCTAACGATGCTGATTCCGATGGTGATACTGGCTATTCTCTGCGTATACTTCGGATTCTTCTCGGGCTATCCGATCGAACATATATTTGAACCACTGGCAAAAACACTGCTTGGATTGGGCGGGGTGCCCTGAGGTGATCACGATGGTTACAGAGATTAATTCAATAATACCGCTCCTTGCTGTGCTCGTATCGATGCTCGCGTCAGTCCTGATCCTTGCATTCGGAAAATACCCGAATATCAGGGAGGGCTGGACATTTGTCGCCGCGTTTATCAAGTTCGGGCTCGTGATCTCAATGCTTCCGCTGATACTTAAAGGGAATGTGGTCACCTACACCGTTGTTGAGATGTTTCCGAATCTGCCAATCGCATTCAAGGTTGACGCATTCGGGATACTCTTTGCGATCACATCCTCGTTCTTGTGGATATTCGTCTCGTCCTACTCCATCGGCTACATGCGGTCGCTCAAGGAACATGCGCAGACCCGATACTTCTTCTGCTTCGCAATAGCGCTCTCTTCAGCCGTCGGAATCGCATTCTCAGCGAATCTATTCACGCTCTTCCTGTTCTACGAACTCCTGACGATCTCGACATACCCGCTCGTTGCGCATATCGAGACACCTGAGGCGATCAGTTCGGGCAGGAAGTACCTGACATACCTGATGATCGCAGGCGTCTCACTGTTATTCTCAATCTTGGTAGTCTACCACTACACCGGCACAACAGAGTTCTCATTTGCTGGCATCGCGGGAATGGACGCGATACCGCAGACGACACTCGTCATCCTCTTTGTGACGTTCATGATCGGATGCGCCAAAGCCGCGTTCATGCCGCTTCATGCGTGGCTTCCCGCCGCGATGATTGCGCCAACTCCGGTGAGCGCACTTCTCCATGCGGTGGCTGTGGTGAAGGCGGGCGTCTTCACAGCGCTTCGGGTCATCCTCTACGTCTTCGGGGTCGATCTGATACGAGACAGCGGTATCTGGCTTTACATGGCGTATTTCGTATCGATAACGATTATTCTCGCCTCGGTCTACGCACTGATGCAGGACAACCTCAAGAAACGGCTTGCATACTCGACAGTGAGCCAGTTATCGTATATCCTGCTCGGCGCAGTGCTCATAACACCGCATGGGATCACAGGCGGGATGCTGCATATCCCGTACCACGCGTTCATGAAGATCACACTCTTCATGTGTGCAGGCGCGCTGATCGTGACTGCCAGGAAGGAGAATATCAGCGAGATGAACGGAATCGCCAGACAGATGCCGATCACGATGCTTGCATTCACAGTTGGAGCTCTCGGCATGATCGGGATGCCGCCTGTCGGGGGGTATGTGACCAAGTGGTTTCTGCTCTTAGGGGCGGCGGAGCTGCACAGCATGATTCTCATCGCAGTGCTGCTCGTAAGTGCGGTCTTGAACGCCGCATACTTCTTCCCGGTAATCTATGTTGCGTTTTTCAAGAAGCCGGACCATGAACTGAAGTACAAGGAGGCGCCGCTTACGATGCTTGTGCCGCTCGTGGTGACCGCGATCATCTCGATTGTGATCGGGATATGGCCCGATGCGCCGGGGATGTTTCTGGATATTGTAAATATTGCAGTTGCAAACGTTACAGGAGGGATTTAGGATGTGGTTCTTAGAGAAATGGATGGAAAGCCCGAAAACCGTGAAAAAATTAGTTTACGTGCTTTATGCAAGTCTTATCGTCAGTTGCCTGCTCGGATTTGTGATTCACTTTGCGCCGCCCGCAGAACATGCTGCACCTGCCGATCACGGAGAGCACGCGGAGCATGTTCCGTTCGTATTCGAGCAGATCCCCATCTTCAGTGCGATCTTCGGATTCATCGTGTGTGCGCTACTCGGTCTTGGTTCAAAGGCGTACGGGCACAACGTTGTCATGAAGGAGGAGGATTATTATGACAAGTGAGATTATGACCGTGCCACCAGCCGCGATATTCATCGTTGGCGCACTCTTAATCCCGCTCTTCAAAGGAAAGCTGCGGCAGGCATACATGCTACTGATAGCGGTTGCAGCCATCCTTGATGTGTACTTTATGCCGGATGGCGTCTACTGGCTCCACCCGTTCATGCAGTACGAACTGGTCCTCGGGAGAGTCGATCTCCTCTCCAAGTGCTTCGGATACGTCTTCACAATCGCAGCTCTCGCAATGACCTTCTATGCGTTGCGCGTGAAGGAGGCAGGTGAACATATCGCGGCGTTCCTCTACATCGGAAGCGCTCTTGGCGTCGTCTTTGCAGGTGACTTAATCACGGTCTTCGTCTTCTGGGAGGTCATGGCGTGGGCATCTGTCGCACTGGTCTGGTACCGACGCACGAAGGCATCGATTGACGCAGGATTTCGGTACCTGATGGTGCATGTCGTGGGAGGCGTCCTCCTGCTCGGCGGAATTATCCTGTATATGCAGGAACCAAGCGGGCTTGTTGACGGCTCTCTGCTTGTTAATGGCTCTCTGGCTAAAGTTGTTCCATTCACAATCGACGCATTCGATTATGCATCCCCTGCAACAATTCTGATCCTCATCGGATTCATCATCAACGCGGCAGTGCCGCCGCTCCATGCATGGCTGCCTGATGCATATCCTGAGGCAACGATCACTGGTGCGGTCTTCATGACTGCGTTCACCACAAAAACAGCGGTATATGTACTTGCCCGTGGGTTTGCAGGCTTCACAATAGACGGATTCGCAATCCTGATGTGGCTCGGCGCAATAATGGCAATATACGGAGTTGTCTACGCTATTATTGAGAACAACATCAGAAGACTTCTCGCATACCACATTGTGAGTCAGGTCGGCTACATGGTCTGTGGCATAGGGATCGCGGCAAGTGCTGCAAGTGTGACGGGCGCTGGCGTTATCAGCCAGACCGCAATCGACGGAACTGCAGCACATGCATTCTGCCATATCCTCTACAAAGGGCTCCTCTTCATGAGCGCAGGCGCAATCATCTACATGACTGGCAAAAGCAAGCTCACAGAATTAGGCGGGCTCTACAAGGTCATGCCGCTCACGATGATCTTCTACATGATCGCAGCGTTCTCGATTTCAGGAGTTCCGCTCTTTAACGGCTTCACAAGCAAATCGATAATCATCCATGCCGCAGAGATGGCTGGCAATGCACCAATCTTTTTGATGCTCGAATGCGCCGCGGTCGGAACATTCCTATCGGTCGGTCTGAAACTACCGTACTTCGCATTCTTCGGAAAAGATGCCGGGATAAAGGCAAAGGACCCGCCCACAAACATGCTAATCGGAATGGGGATCGCAGCATTCCTGTGTATCCTTCTCGGGGTGTACCCGAGTCTGCTCTACAACATACTGCCGTATCCGGGGGCGATTGCTGATTATGTGCCGTACAGTGCTTCGCATGTCATAGGATCGCTCCAGTTGCTGCTCTTCACGTACGCAGGCTTCCTCGTCCTCAAGAAGAAACTGCAACCCGAGAATACGATCAGCCTCGATACCGACTGGTTCTACCGCAAAGGCGCCGTGCTGTTTATGTGGGTTGTGAACAACCCGCTCGCACGTGGCACACAATGGACGATCGATGCAACGCTAGCTGTCAAGGATTTCGCGGTCTGGTTCAGCAAGAATCCGGTTGAAGCTCTCGGGATCATCACTGACAAAGTCTGTCTCAGGGTTCTCCGTAGCTCAGAGGGTGCGACTGCCGGGGAAGAGAGCGCGGAAAAGGTGCTTGCCACCCGCATACAGGGGTATCCCGGAGAGCCTGTGCGGAGAGATCCGATCGGGGTCTCGGTCTTGCTCGGAACGATCTTTCTGTTTGCGTATCTGGTGATCTATGTGGTTGCACTGCATCTGTCGGTCTACTCGATGATCGGGCTTCTGGTGGTTGCTGTGCTTGCCGGAATCGGGGTGCGGGTGCGGGAGATGATGCGGGGAGTGGAGGGGTGATATGACGTACCTCATTCATCCATCAGCCATCCATACGCACCAGAGTTTTACGTATAAAATTCATGAAATGTTTCATCTGCATTTCAGGTGTTGAGGGCATATCGCTCTCGATCACCATTTTCTCATTTTTATTGTGAAAATGATGCGGAAAAGTTGTTACATGCGACCAGACCTTATGCGGCGCATTATCGTAGCGGTATATCGTCCCATCGATTTCAAATCTGTTCCAGTGGTATGAATATCTCCCGGAAACCGAAATCCAGACATCTGCAAAACTCCCATCGACCAACTCGATCCTCAATTTAGCAGGTTCGCCTGAAGGAAGTCTAAATAGTCTTGTTCCCACGACCGCTTCTTTAAATTCCCTCGCAATCGATTCAAGTGATAGATATATCTCCAACATGCGAGAGTTCCATTTTTAATTTATTTATTGAGTTTTCAATATTTTCAAGAGTGATCAGATCCTCCCACCCGGGATGTTCGGGGATACTGCCGTCCTGCACCTTCTTTTCAAATTCATCCAGAGAAGGTACCTGATATCTGGACATAATTTCCAGTCTATCCCTCATACAAGCTTTGATTCTGGATTTGATGTACTCCATAATACCTTCCCGGATAAGGGTCTCTTCATTTATTCCGAGATCTCTTGATAAATGCGCAACAGATTTAATGGTGCTTGCCATGGAAAACTCCTTATGTTTCATATTCCGGGTGCCGTATATTTAAAGTTGCCCATCTGCAGCGCTCTCATTTCATTCCGGTGATGGACTCTTCGTGTTTACAGTGCTTGCCGGAATTGGGATTCGGGTGCGGGAATCATACGGGCTCTCGGGTGATGCCCTGCAACGGGCACAGGAGTCTGCTTTTATTTTTTTGGGCAGAATTGCCCTTCCCGAGAGGCAGATTACAAACAGGGATGTGAGGGAGATCTTCGGGATATCGAACAGGGCGGCGCTGGATGCGATCTCCGGATTAGTAGAGCTTAAAGTGGTAAAACAGATGGGCAAAGGGCGGAGCGTTCACTCTGTACTTCTGTGAGAGGGGTTCACGATTAGGTTCACGATTAGGGTGTGGATGGGTAGCAGGGTGATGAGATCGTTGGTCTAATAATATTATCCCGAAGCCGCAAATACACGAATCTGCAAATACCGAAAAACTTAATAACAATATGAGACTGTTTACTTTTGTATGGGACACACTGGAGCAGTTGTAATACTATTTGTTCTTCTGATCGCTGCTTCCGGGTGCATATCCGATGGGAAAACCGTGATAAAGGCAAAGGTGCTCGTCACAGAGAACGATGATGGTAATCCGGAGATCGTGAGCATCGATGTTTCCACCGAAACCGCAAGCGTGCTACGGAAATACCAGGACGTCCCGATGAATACCCCAGGCGTTTATATGAAATGCATCCACAACCCACAAGCTATGGGTGCTTTTATCGGTTACTGGAGGTCCGTCAGTTACACAGGTCCCGGTGAATACGAGTTAATGTCCGAACTCAAGAAGGTGCCTGATGATGGAGACCGTATCGATGTGATCATCACCATCGAGGATATGGACGAAACCGGACGTCAGGTAAAGCTTGCAAAAGCAACAAAACAATTTAGATGGGGCGATTAGGAGCTAAATAAGTTCCCTGATACCCTCTTCAAGCGAATATTCGGGATTGTAGCCAGAAGCGTCCTTTGTCTTTGCTATATCAGCCAGCGTATGACTTACACAGTTCTTTATGGGATTTTTGGAACATGCTCAATACCCTGTGGTAGGAACCACAAGATCACACAGATTTCCACAAGATTTCTGTGTTAATCTTGTGTAATCTCGTGGTTTTATATGTAGATATCCACACAATACTTGAGTAAGTCATTAGATTGATAAAATCAGTGTAATCAGCGTTAATCAGTGGCTAAAAACAATATTAGCCACTGATTGATACAGATGAACATAGATCACAGGTTGTTTGTACCGTTGGATTAATTTAAAGACTCCATACGATATTGAGCATGTACGATTTTTGATCTGTACTTTTTTTTGTAACTACTCAGGTATATTGATCGGTCTCCTGATTGCGATCCTGTATTTTCTGGCAAGAAAAATAACCGCGGA
>DASC01000195.1:11293-12131 GCA_002503595.1 Candidatus Methanogaster sp. UBA203
TACCTGAGTAGTTACCTTTTTTTTGCTTCCTTTGACACTGTCTGAAAACCAGAGTGTTTTCGCTTAAGTTTTCGATTGCGCCACAGAGCACAACCAATAACCCTTTCGCCGCCACAATACCGAGTCATGCTCCAGCGCATCTACGAACGCATATACGAGCACCGACTGCGCTCCCGGATCAGCAAGCACGAACTACCAGTCGGGCTCACGCTTGCGCTTACCGAGAGCGATCTCCTCGCACCGGGCGGGGCTAAACAACTGCAATCCTTTGTCTCGTGGTGCGCAGATCTCGGCATCGGATCGCTCATCGTGTACATCGCTGTGATCGTGGATGGCCCCCTGCGAGAGGACGTGGCTTCGCAGATCATCGATGGACTTAAGAGAACCGATCTGATCGCAAGGATATACACAAAAGACGAACATGGGGTGAGGACGATTCCGATCGGAAAAGGGCGTCCGGAGGTGAAACTTGATATCTCGATCGGGTATGGTGGGAAACTCGAACTTACCGATGCGATAAGGGCTATTCTAAGAAGGGTGGAGCGTGGAGAGATCGATTACGAGGATATCAATTCGGATATGATCGAATCCCACCTCCTCTTCAGGCACAATCCTGATCTGGTCATCCGTGCAGGTGGAAAGCACCTGACCGATTTTTTGATCTGGCAGACGATATATTCCGAACTATACTTCACAGATGTGAATTTCGCTGATATGAGGCGGCTGGACTTCTTAAGGATCATGCGGGACTACCAGAAGCGCCAGCGGAGATACGGGCGATAGGGATAGGGATCGATCACTCATAAATAATCATGTGTATTGATTGATCCCCTGATTG
>DASC01000212.1 GCA_002503595.1 Candidatus Methanogaster sp. UBA203
CGGAACTGGACCCATGCCCCCAGGTCAGGGAGATCATCGAAAGAAACAGGAGTGCCGAGGGTATGCCGGTTCCTGCTGGTATCACCTTCAGCGTCACATCCATCAACACATACCTCAGCTGCCCCAAAATGTATGAACTGCGTAACGTGCTGAATATGCCGACCCGGGCTATGGAAACCCCAACCGGAGCGATGAACCTCGGGAGTTTTGTGCACCGTATTCTTGAGGAAGCTGTGAAATTGAAGGTCGGGAGCAGGGAACAGCTGGATGCGGTCTTCTCTGACCTTGCCAAAGAGGATGAGTGGAAAGGCATCGATATCGAGAGGGTCAAACCAATGCTGGACGTCTTCTGGAAGCGTAACAGGGATCGCATCCGGTGCAACCTGATGGTGGAGCAGAAGTTCACAGTGCCGCTCGGGGGTCATCTCTTCAAGGGGTTTATTGATCGGGTGGATCTGATCCCCGGGACTGATAACGAGGTGGAGATCATCGACTACAAGACCGGGGGTGAGCCGGGACCCGATGAGCGTTCGCGACAGCTCTTGTTGTATGCGCATGGGTTCAAACACCTGTATCCCGAATACACGGTGCGGCGGCTGAGTCTGGAACTGCTGTCAAAGCAAAAACCGCGGGTGTATGAACTGGATGGTGCCGAGTATGTGAGTTCAGGGGTGGCACCGCTGGATACTGGTGTGCTGGCGGAGATGGTGGATGTGGCGGAGAGCATTCTTCACGACTACCGGCACGGGTTCGAGAGGGTGGATGATGAGGGGCAGTGCAGGGACTGCGGGTATCGGTTGTATTGTGGGTGAATGCGCGAAAGGGTTTTTCCAGACCCCGTGTATTTGCATCCTCAACCGTAGAAATTCTTTAATACAAAAATACCAGATATAACCTCATTAGGCGCCACTGAATGGGGTGACTTTATTGGAACAAAACCAACTTAACTGGATTGCAGGATTTATCTGGAGTATCGCCGACGACGTGCTCCGCGATATTTATGTCCGCGGGAAGTATCGTGATGTAATTCTGCCGATGACGGTCATCCGTCGGCTGGATGCGCTTTTGGAGCCGACTAAGGAAGACGTACTGAAGATGAAGAAGCAGTTAGATGCCGAAGGCATCGCTAACCAGGATGCTGCCCTCTGCCAGGAGTCTAAGCAGTCGTTCTACAACATCTCGCCATTTACGCTCCGGGACCTGTTGGCACGGGGTAAACAGCAGCAGCTCAAGGCAGACTTTGAAGCCTACCTCGACGGCTTCTCTCCAAATGTGCAGGAGATCCTGGACAAGTTCGCGTTCCGTAACCAGATTCCCCGGCTGGTGGACGCAGACGTTCTTGGTTCACTGATCGAGAAGTTTCTAAACCCGGCAATCAACCTGAGTCCGAATCCAGTTTATGATTCGGGTGGCAACGAGAGACTGCCCGCTCTTGACAACCACGCTATGGGCACGATCTTTGAAGAGCTGATTCGCCGCTTCAGCGAGGAGAACAACGTGGAGGCTGGAGACTATTTCACGCCTCGTGATGTTGTCCGGCTCATGGCTGATCTGATCCTTTTGCCCATTGCTGACGAGATCAAGTCCGGCACCTATCTGGTCTACGACGGTGCCTGTGGCACGGGCGGGATGCTGACTGTGGCAGAAGAGCGGCTCGCGGAACTGGCGAGGGAACATGGCAAAGACGCATCCATCCACCTTTATGGTCAGGATAGTCAGGCGGAAACTTATGCGATCTGCAAGGCTGACATGTTGCTCAAGGGCGAAGGCGAGGAAGCAGAGAATATTAAGTTTGGATCAACTCTCTCCACCGATGCCTTTTCTGCTCAGGAATTCGATTTCATGCTCTCTAATCCGCCTTACGGCAAGAGCTGGAAGATCGATCTCGAGCGCATGGGCGGCAAGATGGACATCCTCGATCACCGCTTCGTCGTTGAGCATGACGGCGACCCTGAATTCAGCCTTATTACTCGCTCCAGCGATGGGCAGCTTATGTTTCTGGTGAACAAGCTCAGCAAGATGAAGCATAACACTCCGCTGGGCAGCCGCATTGCCGAGGTTCACAACGGATCGTCGCTCTTTACCGGTAATGCCGGGCAGGGTGAGAGCAACATCCGCCGCTGGATAATCGAGAACGACTGGCTCGAAGCAATCATCGCTCTACCTCTGAACATGTTCTATAACACCGGCATTGCGACCTACATCTGGGTGCTCACCAACCGAAAGCCCGACCAGCGCAAGGACAAGGTTCAGCTCATCGACGCCACCGAGTGGTATAAGTCGCTTCGCAAGAACATGGGCAAGAAGAACTGCGAGCTTTCCGCAGAGCACATCGAGCGGATCTGGAAAACCTTCCGCGATTTCGAAGAGGATAAACACTCAAAAATCTTTCCGAACGCTGCCTTTGGCTACCACAAAATCACAGTCGAGCGACCGCTGCGCCTAAGGGTGGACCTGTCAGACGAAGCGAGACAACGCTTCCGCCGGGCATGTGAAGAAGCAAAAGACGAACCACTGGCAGATCTCGCTGACCGCATTGCAGAAAGGCTCGGTTCCGGACAGCATACAAATTTCAATGCTCTGTTTACTCACATCGAAGCAGATGCAAGAGAACATGGCGTAAAACTCACCGCAAATAAGAAGAAGCTGCTGCAGACCATGCTTGCGTCAACGGACGAAAACGCCGAACCAGTCATCAAGAAAATCCACAAACAGGGCATTGCAGAAGCCGATCCGCTGCATGGTCTCTACGAGGTAGAGATTGACGGTAAGCCGCATGTACTGGAGTACGAATCGGCGGGCACAGATCTCAAGGATAACGAGCAAGTGCCGCTTTTAGAAGACGGCGGAATCGAGGCGTTCTTCCGTCGTGAAGTTCTGCCGCACGTACCGGATGCCTGGATCGATAACACAAAGACGAAGATCAGGTACGAGATCTCTTTTACTCGTTACTTCTACAAACCAGAAAAGCTCCGAACACGGGAGGAGATCACGGCTGATATCCGGGCGATGGAAGCCGAGTCGGAAGGGTTGCTGGAGAAAATTGTTGGAGAAGGCGATGAAGACTGAAGGCACCCATCCCGAACAGCCCGGCGGTGAGATTATCCTCTACCAGACAGAGGACGGCAGGACACGGATTCAGGTGCGGATGGGGGATGAAACGGTCTGGTTGACCATCGCGCAGATGGCAGAACTGTTTCAGGTCGATAAGTCCGGCATATCCCGCCACCTGAAGAACGTGTATGACACAGGGGAACTGCTCCCGGAAGCAACTGTTGCAAAATTTGCAACAGTTCGAATGGAAGGGGATCGGTCTGTTCAGCGGGAACTGGAATATTATAATCTCGATGCCATTATTTCTGTTGGTTATCGCGTCAACAGCATTCGCGGCACACAGTTTCGGATATGGGCTACACAGCGCTTGCGGGAGTATATCATCAAAGGGTTCACTCTGGACGATGAACGCCTCAAGGAAATCGGTGGGGGGAATTATTTTGATGAACTCCTCGCACGAATCCGCGATATTCGATCCTCGGAAAAGGTCTTCTGGCGCAAGGTGCTCGACATCTATGCCACAAGTATCGATTACGACTCGAAAACCGATCTCTCACGCGAATTCTTTGCTGTTGTGCAGAACAAGATGCACTGGGCAGCGCACGGTCACACCGCCGCTGAAATCGTGGCATCTCGGGCAGACGCATCAAAACCCAATATGGGTCTCACTTCATGGATCGGCGGCAAACCGTCCCGGACCGATGCCGAAGTCGCCAAGAATTACCTCAGCCACGAGGAACTGGACACCCTCAATCGCATTGTCAGCATGTACCTCGAATTCGCCGAATTGCAGGCACTTAATCGTAAACCTATGTATATGCGCAACTGGATCACCAAGCTGGACGATTTTCTGCGTTTGAGCGAACGGGATATTCTATCTCATGCCGGTTCCGTAAGTCATAAAGAATCAATTGAGAAAGTCCGCAAGGAATATGAAACGTTTCATGCTCACCAAATTGAACAGCCTTCTCTCGTCGAAAAACATTTCCTCGAAGCGATAAAGGATGTAAAAGCCCTGGAATCAGAGAAAAAGAAGAGTGGGGAAAGTGAATGAAACTGAAAACCTATCCTGAATACAAGGATTCCGGTGCGCCGTGGTTGGGGGAGGTTCCAGAGCATTGGGGGATTCGAAAAATCAAGTATCTTTTTTCGGAAAGGGTGCAAAAAGGATTTCCCGATGAACCGTTATTAGCTGCTACACAAACCAAAGGCGTAGTACAAAAAGATCATTATGAAAATAGAACTGTTTTAGCTCAGAAAGACCTTCATCTGTTAAAGTTGGTTAAGTTAGGAGATTTTGTAATAAGTTTACGATCATTTCAGGGTGGGATCGAATATGCATATCACCAAGGAATGATAAGTCCGGCTTATACGGTCATGGTTCCAACTTCACCAATAATCTCAAATTATTTTAGACATCTGGCTAAATCGAGAACATTCATTGGATTGCTTAAGACTTGCGTGACGGGTATGAGAGAAGGTCAAAATATAGACTATACACGTTTGCGGCGTTCATCAATTCCTTTGCCTTCAGAAGTCGAACAAAATCAAATCGCTCGGTTTCTCGACCACAAAACCCACTTGATCGCCAACTTCATCTGCAACAAGGAGCGGCTGATCGAGCTTTTGCAGGAGCAGAAGCAAGCCATCATCAGCCACGCCGTCACCCGCAGCATCGATCCCGATGTCCGCCTCAAGCCCTCTGGCATCGACTGGCTGGGGGATGTGCCGGAGCATTGGGAGGTGAGGCGGCTGAAGTTTGTCTGTAAAGAGCCTCTCAAATATGGGGCTAATGAAGTCTCAGGTTATGTAGATGAAGGTGCACCAAGATTTGTGAGGATCACCGACATCGATGAAGACGGAAACCTCCGGGACAACACTATTTGTACCATATCCAACGAAAATGCCGAAGGATTTCTTCTAACTGAAGGTGATATTCTATTTGCGCGAAGTGGGGCCACTGTTGGGAAAACATTTATTTACAAAAAAGACTGGGGAGCTGCAGCTTTTGCAGGTTATTTGATTCGAGCCAGAATTGATCCGCGTGTAGCTATAGCGGAATACATATACGCGTTCACCAGATCAGGTGTTTATTCAACGTGGAAAAATTCAATCTTCGTCCAAGCGACTATCCAAAATATCAGTGCAGAGAAATATTCATCTCTTTTTGTCCCAGTTCCCCCATTAACTGAACAAGCATGCATCGTCGAGTGGACTTCTGGAAAAAATTTTGAAATCGATTCCTCCATCGCCCACACCCGTCGCCAAATCGACCTCATCCGCGAGTACCGCACCCGCCTGATCGCGGACGTGGTGACCGGCAAGGTGGATGTGCGAGACATCCCGGTGGAAGATGTCCCGGAAGACGAAGCGTTGGAGGAGTTCGTCGAGTCACGAGAGATAGAAGAAGCGCTTGATATCGGGGAGATTCAAGATGCCAAACAATAACCAGCAACCGACAAAACCAGACTCTCCGGCGATTTGCCACCCAATGGGTGGTGAATTGCCCGAATCAAAAAGCTACACAGGGAGTAGCGAATTGCCAGTACCGGAAAAAGGTCGCCCAGCGGGTGGCGGTTTGCCAGCAAACGTCCACAGAACGGAGGGGGACGCATGAGCTATCGCCCGACCGATACCAGCGAAAAAGCTCTCGAAGCCCTGATCGTGGCGGAGCTGACCGGGCGCACTGGAAGCGACACGCCGTATATGGGTGAAGTTCGCGATTATGCATCTCACGGCGAGTCTGATGAGACGAGCACAGCGCGGGCAGGCGGTGCATACATTGAGGG
>DASC01000020.1 GCA_002503595.1 Candidatus Methanogaster sp. UBA203
GCACGAGAATTGTTCGCTCGAGACTGGAACTGTGCTCGGTATGAGAGCGGTTGTTTTGGAGGGTGCGATCCTCTCGGGTGTCAGGGTGTGGCCCGATAAAGTCGTAGATCGCGGGGAGCACCTGCGGAGTGATGTGGTCGATTAAGGCATCCTGATACCTGTGATGCTCTAAATCCGCATAAACTGCGCTTTTTTATTGGCAGACCAAAATCGATACTGACCCCTTTGGTAGCACCGCAAACCAAAAACACTCCCGCCCACGAAAAGAGATAAGATGCATCCGATCGAATCTGAACCTTAAGTGAAGAACGAAAAAGAGATCATCGAAGCCGCGCTGTTTGCTGCAGGCAGTGCAGTTGATATAACCCGTTTAAGCGACCTGATCGACAGACCAGAGGACGAGACATCCCTGATCGCAGACGGATTGATCGAAGAGTACAGGAAGAGGGAATCCGGAATCGAGATCATAAAATCGAAAAATACAGAATACCTGATGCAGGTCGTGCCCGAATACGTCGAATACGTGCGGTCGTTCGCGCCTAAGGAACTTCCTGCGCCTGTGCTCCGTACATTATCGGTGATCGCATACCACCAGCCAGTAACGCAGTCAGATCTCGTGAGAATTCGTGGAAATTCGGCTTATTCGCATGTGCATGACTTGATCGGGATGGAACTGATCGGATCCGTTCCGAACGGGCATACAAAACTCCTTACGACGACGCATAGATTTGCAGAGTACTTCGGTCTGGATTCTGCAGATCCGGAAGCTATTCGGAATGCGCTTAAGTCGAGGATGGAAGCGCGGATCGGAGTTACCCCGATGTACGGATCGCTTCTGCGGCGGTGTGGGATTCCACACGTTGTGGTCGGTGCGTACAACCCGTCTGCCGAGGATCTCGCTTTGTTTGGTGATATTCAGGTGCTTGTAATCTCAAAAGGGTATACAGACAAGGTACGCGGGAATTTTTCAGGAGAGATCGTCGAGATCGCATCTGCCACCTTCGATGACCTGCTTGAATCGGTAAAAGCGATCGGCAGGTATGGCAGGAAGAACGATGTTTCAAAGGTTGTCCTGGAGCTGGAAGAATTGAAAGAGAGATATCGTGAAAAATCACGGAAACTGGATGCGGAACTGAATATCAAGGTAAAGCCAGCATCGGAAATGGCAGCCCGCATCCTGAACGATCTCGGATTTACGATATCACAGACAGGAGTGCTGGTTGCGCCGGATTATCTCGGTACGGGGGACATCACGTTTCCCACGCACAGCAATGCGTCTGCTGATGTGATCGAGCGGATAGCTGCCAGATACGATGCGATCCTCGAAGGGCTGCGCGGCTGATCGGTGAATCGTTCGTCACTCGATTGTCGCATCTATCGTGACGTTGGTCTTCATCGAATTTAAGACAAGAGCGCCTTTTTCGACCTGTGCGACAATCTCTTTCACGGTTTCCTTATCGCCATCTGTCTTTATTCTCGGCTTCACAACGATCGTCGTGAACATCATCCCCCCCTCTACCTTTTCAAGCGTCCCTTCTGCGCTGGACTCGTAGGAGAGGATGTTGATGCCGGCTTTCTTTGTCTTTGCGATGAACGTGGTCAGCGCGCACGTATTCGCAGATGCGACAAAGAGTTCTTCAGGGCTTATAAAGCCTTCCGGACCACGGAATTCCGGTGGCGTGGCAAACTCAAAACTTGCCTTGTCACCGAAAGATATGGTCGCCTGATATCCGCTGTTCCATTCCAGGGTGTTTGAGAAGATGAATTTCGTTTCCATCGGTGTCAACCTCCTTACGATTGGATGATTGTGTAGATCGCTTAAAAATCTTTGCTGCGGAGGGGGCCATATTTCCCCGTACTCCACAAACCGCATCTGTTTATCCGAACCCGAGGTCACTTAACATCTGGGTAACTTGACAACCTCTGTGTCTGATTAATTTTTTATAGGGGGGACGGATAGGGTTATGCATAAGAGAGTTGAGCAGAGTTTCGGACACGATCCTTGCAGATCGAACGTAACAACAGACTGGTGACCGGTTTCGTACTGGTTTACGAACACTTACGTGCATTGGGATGCTGGTATGCACGGCTGGCAGGAACACGGAAAACGCGGCTCAAAGACATCTCTTTGGCCAGGTGATCTGGATGAAAATGGAAATATTGTTGATCAGGACTTGCGCTTTAGTTCATGCGCTGATAGGGACGACTGCAACATGGGATGCGGACAACGACCGCAGAGCTGACTATGTGAGAATATCGCGAGAGGTGGTATCATGACTGGCAGCAGAATGATAGTAGTAATGCTCATTGCTGCGATGTTTGTGACGAACGTTGGTGCGACGGCGGTGGCAGAGGATGTGATATTCGTAGGAAGTTACGACACCGGAATTGCAAGTTACGTTGCGGTGTCAGGTAATTATGCGTACGTAATCGATGAGACTAACGGTCTTGTGATTGTGGATGTCAGCGACAAGGAGATGCCAGTGGTTGCAGGAAGTTACAACGCGGTAGGAGATGCATGTTCTGTTGCGATATCAGGTAACTATGCGTACGTAACTGATAAGCACGACGGTCTTGTGGTTCTGGATGTCAACGACAAGGAGAAACCAGTACGCACAGGGAATTACGACGTCAGGGGATACGCACGTGCTGTTGTCGTGTCAGGTGATTATGCGTACGTAGCAGATCGTAGTAATGGTCTTGTGATTGTGGATGTCAGCGACAAGGAGGGGCCAGTGTGTGCAGGGCGTTACAGAGTCGCAAGAGATACGTATGGTGTTGCTGTATCAGAGGACTATGCGTACGTAGCTGATTATAATAATGGTCTTATGATTGTGAATGTCAGCAACAAGGAAGTACCAGAGCTTGCAGGAAGTTACAACCTGGAAGGGTGGTCTGTGGGTGTTGCTGTGTCAGGCGACTACGCGTACGTAGCTAATGACTTCAATGGTCTTGCAATCGTGGATATCAGCGACGCGGGCGCGCCAGAGCTTGCAGGAACTTACGACGCCACACCCCATGTAGAGACTGTCATCGTGTCAGGTGACTATGCGTACGTGACAGATATGGACGAGGGTCTTGCAATCGTGGATGTCAGCGACGCTGAAGCACCGGTGCTTGCAGGAAGTTATGACACCGATGGGGATGCTCATGCTGTTGCCGTGTCAGGCGACTATGCGTACGTAGCTGATGGTGGCAAAGGTCTCGTTATCCTGCACGTAGGCGCAGGCACTACCACCACACCTACCCGCGTCGCCACAACCGCGTCACCGGAAAAGACGGCAGCGCCGGAAAAGACGACGGCACCTGCGAAGAGTCCGGAAAGTAAAGGACCCGGCTTCGGAGGCGTGCTCGCAGTCGCGGGCCTGCTTGCAATTGCATACCTGATGCGGCGGCAGGGATAGAAGAGTGGAGAATATAACTGGCAGGGGATGATTTGCATCCCCAATTATTTTTCGGGACAGACCGGCGAATCCCACAAATCCCTGACACGGTCACGAACACATCTCGATTAAGAGTTCCTCTCCGCTCATCGTGCCCCTTGCAATGAGCATGTCGCCTGCGCAGAGCACTGTTTTTGCGCCGGGGCTATATATCCACCGATCCCCCCGCTTGACTGCCATGATGTGCACACCGGTCTCGGTCTCGAGCTTGAGTTCGCCAAGCGACTTCCTGGCAACCTCGGAACCGTGTGCGATCTGTAGCTTGGTGACCACCTCGTCAGACTCGCGCACGGCAAGCGCCATGATCGGATGCGGCTCGATCTCTCTGAGCACCACGTCTGCGATGTCGTAAGCCGCGTCAGAGATCGCTTCTGACGCATTGGCAAGATGCAGGAGTCCTCTGAGTTTATTCACGTCCTCGATGTGTTTCGCCGATTCGAGCACCCAGTGCTGGAGTTCGTACCTCATGCCGTCCATCTTGTCCTCGATGTAGCGCACCTCCTCTGCGATCTCTTTATTATAAAAAAGCATTGCAGAATATGCAAGCCCGACCGCAAGTTCGGACATATTCTTCATCTCCACGATCAGGTCAACCGCGCGGTCGAGATCGCCAATGACCCGTTCCGGCTCGACTCTGGTTCGCGCATAACGCTTGCGGGTTGCGCACTCCATGAAGAGCGGCACGCCCTCATCATGCCCGCGTGCAAAGACCACATCGCCAGCCTTCACAAGCGTGCTATGATCAGGATCATATATCCAGTTCCGCCCCCGTCTGATCGCAATCAGCCACATACCAGTCTCGGTCTCGAGTTCGATCTCCCCGAGCGTCCGTCCTGCCATCGGCGACTCCGGGCTGACCGTTGCGCTTGCAATCGTCTCCTCTGCGCCACGTAGATCCGGTTTCAGTTCAACAGGTATCCCGAGATCGAGGAGTGCGATCTTTGCGATATCGCCTGCTGCATTCGAGATGTTCTCGGCTGCCGCGCCAGCCTTCAGCACGCCTGCAAGGGCTTCTGCCTCATCAAGCCTTCGAGCGCTTAACATCGCTGAGATCATCATGTAATAACCGAGGGTATCCATCTTCTCTTCGAGGCGGATAACCTCCGTTGCGATCTCCTTGTCGTCATAGATCACGGCAGAGTATGCAAGATCCATCATCAATTCGGAGGTGTCCTTCATATCGATCAACAGATCTTTCATGCTCCTTGTGCAGTGTTTGAGTTCTTTTGTCATGTTTCTTAGAATATCCTTCAGGTAGCAACTATGCGGACGGCTAATGGTTTCGTTGTTGCGGGCATGTTGCAAACCCGCCACTCATCAATTCCATAATCAGATGCAGTTCCGGCTATCGCAGCCCCGTGCGGTATATCCGTATCTTCTCCGGTTGCGTCGTCCATGATGCTATTTCAGATTCCAGTACTATACGGATACCTAATCTACCCATCCGGTATTAAATCCACCGAGACCGATGGTGTCGCACAATCGTGGCG
>DASC01000221.1 GCA_002503595.1 Candidatus Methanogaster sp. UBA203
CTGATTATGGCGAAGAAGATTAACCACAGAGGACACGGAGGGCACAGAGAGTTGCTGTTTTCTCTGTGTCCTCTGTGCTCTCTGTGGTTTTCCAAAACCCAAGTCCCAGAAGATAATAAAAAGTCTCTTAATTCTCATTTAGGTGCACCATCCTTAACGTTTATGTTCTGTTTGGTGTATGAAATTGAGAGTATATATCTCTTTTCATCGGGGCGGCTGCGGTCGTGAATGGAACGAATTCCCATATCTACCACATCATCGCGTAAGCGATTGCAAGCACCCTGATCCTGACACCACGCGGTGATGGCACATAGTCGTCCGCAAGAGTTATATATTACCGAACACAGCACACAACCAGATTACCCAACGTCGGAGAATAATACCATGAAACTACCTGTGGTCGAACTGCCAGACATCCAGGCAACCCGTCCTGCAATCCCGATCAACCTGACGCGCGTCGGTGTGACCGATGTCAAGAAACTGATCGAGATTGCGCGTGAGGGTAAGCGCCCGATCGTGCTTATCGCACGGTTCAACATCTTCGTGGACCTGCCGCCTGACCGCAAGGGCGCGAACCTTTCAAGGAACTTCGAGACGATCGATGAGGTTCTGGAGGAGGCGGTCGAGGCGCCGGTGTACGAGATAGAGGAGCTCTGCGGAGTTGTCGCACGCCGCCTCCTGACCAAGCACGAGTACGCGTCCCGCGCCGAGGTGCAGATGAACAGCGAGTATGTGGTCAAGCGGACGACTCCTGTGACAGAGATGCACTGCCAGGGCGTGGCTAACATCTTCGCAGAGGCGATCGCCACACGATCCGGCAACGACGGCGATATCACGGTTCGGAAACTCGTTGGCGCAGAGGTTCTCGGGATGACCGCATGTCCGTGTGCGCAGGAGATCATGTATGACCGCGCCAGAAAGGAGTTGTGCGATCTCGGAGTTCCTGACGCCACGATTGCGCAGTTCTTGAGCAGGGTTCCGATGGCAACCCACAACCAGCGCGGACGCGGGACCATCTCCATCGAGGTGCATGACGGATATGATGTCTCGATTGAGAAACTGATCGACATCACCGAGAACTCGATGAGCTCTAAGATATTCGAACTGCTCAAGCGATCTGACGAGGCATCCGTGGTCGATACCGCACACCGGAACCCGAAGTTTGTTGAGGACTGTGTCCGGACGATGGCTCATTCGATCGTGAAAGAATTCCCGCATCTGCCAGATGACTCCATGATCTCGATCAAGCAGATCAATGAGGAGAGCATCCACCAGCACAATGCCTGCGCCGAGCGGTGTGCCACACTCGGGGAACTGCGGACAGAACTGGCTGGAGTGATGCCGCTCATGGACCAGAGCACCTGAATCTGAATATCAGCCGTTCTTGNNGTCACGGCGACAGCGGAGGCGTCAGGAGTCCCGCGGTCTCAGGAAGACCGAACATCAGGTTCATGTTCTGGACCGCCTGCCCTGACGCGCCTTTCACGAGGTTGTCAATCGCTGATACTACGACAACGCGTCGCCCCCCGCACGCGATCCCGATGTCGCAGAAGTTTGAGCCGCGCACATCCGAAAGATCAGGGGTGCTGTCCCGCACCCGCACAAACGGTTTATCCCGGTAGAACTCATTATACAGCCCCAGTACCGCGTCATAATCCCGCTCCCTGTTCAGGAGGAGGTGCGCTGTTGTCAGAATCCCGCGAATGGCGGGAACGACATGCGGCGTGAAATAGATATTATTAAGTGAGCGATCCAGCCGGCTTAACTCCTGAACGATCTCCGGCAGATGCCTGTGCGTGGTGATGTTGTAAGCACGGACGTTCTCTGCGAGATTCGGGTAATGCGAGGTGGATGAGGGATCTGCGCCTGCCCCTGATACCCCTGATTTGGAATCAAATATCGCATACTCAATCAATCCTTCGCTTGCAAGCGGTGCCGCCGAAAGTATCGCACCTGTCGGGTAGCAGCCCGGATTTGCGACGAGGTCCGCTTCTGCGATTTCCCCCTGTAGTTCGGGAAGACCGAAGACCGCACCTCCATCTCTCGGATCGGTATGCGGACGTTTGTACGTGTCTTCGAAGACCTGCTGCGGCAGCCTGTAATCCGCGCTCAGGTCGATGACGCGCGTACCGCCTGCGAGGAGTTCCGGGACGATATCCATCGCAGCGCCGTGCGGTACTGCCGTGAACACGACGTCGCACGCAGAAGCGATCTCTGATGGTGAAGGGTCAACGAAAGCCAGATCGGTTAGCCCTGAGAGGTGCCTGTGAACGTCAGTCAGAGGAGTGCCTGCGAGCCGCCTCGATGTCACGGTTCTGATCCTTGCTTCCGGGTGCTGCAGGAGCAGCCTGATCAGTTCCCCGCCTGTGTATCCTGAGCCGCCGATGATTCCAATATCGATCATGGGTACTTTAGTGGCTGACAGATCAAAAAGATTTTTCGGTGGCGCGGTTGTTTTCAGGTTGTGGCGGGATGGAGTACATCACAGGGTTCTGACCGCAGAGACCGCCCCGCCCCCGATCTGATCGCCAGATCATTCTTCGCACTTCGCATCACTCCTCGGTCTGCTCCACGATCACCTGCTCGATGTTGATCTTCGCATTCTTAAGGAGGATCTTGAACCCGCCACCAGACCCGGGCGACATTCCGTAACCGGCTGGAATACCGGCGGTCATGCCTGCTGCAGGAAACGCCCCCGGAATCGCTCCCGCTACTGGTGCCGGCACCGGCGCGGCAGGAGCGGTTGGCGTCTTGGTCCCCGTTTCTTTCACTTTCGCTTCCTCCTTCGTCTTCCACTCAGCAACGATCGGATGCTTCTTCTCGATCAGGAACGCCTTTAATGAGTTGAGATCGGTTGCATCCTCCTCAGTTGCGATCGCATCCACGATATCACCCGGAATATCGTCGATCACACGGTCCTTGAGGTGC
This sequence comes from Candidatus Methanogaster sp. UBA203, assembly GCA_002503595.1. Lineage (GTDB taxonomy): Archaea > Halobacteriota > Methanosarcinia > Methanosarcinales > Methanogasteraceae > Methanogaster_A. The sequence goes on from DASC01000221.1 coordinate 2,929, forward strand.
TTTGGCATCCAGCCGACCCGGTTCCAGCCGCCATCGGCAGCGATGAACTTAGGCGACCTGAAATAGTTGATCCCGATTCCGAGGAAACCGACGATCTGCTTGCCGCCGCCGGTCTGCCCAGCCATGTTTGCGAACGTAAGCCCGTTTGGCGCAGGGTCTGCGTAATCGCGATCCACCCATGCGATGACATCGAGCTCAGGGATGTAAAAGCCGACGACCTCGAAGCAGCCGCATGATGTGTGCGGATATTCGAAGAACGAGTGCAGTTTGATCCGGGAATACTCACCCTGCGACGACGACATCGCGACCTCATTGACGCCCTCGTATTCGCCGCCTACCGGATCGATACACTCTCCCTTCTCGATTGCGAACTGTGGACCCTCCGGATCGACCTTTGCGGCTGCCCTGCCATCGAACCAGTTGATCGCGCCGCAGAGCGAGACCCGATCCGGAGTCACCACGCAGACATTAGTCGGGGCAAACGACTGGCAGAGCGTGCACCCGTAGAACGTGTCAACATCCTCGTCATGCAGATCGCGCGTTCGCGCGTCCCTTGCCTCGTATATCGCACGGATCTCTGGCAGTCTCTTCTCGATCTCGTCGGCGTCTGTGATGTAGAGCGCCTCCATCTTCTCGATGAAGGTCATCTCGTTTTTAAAAAGCATCATGGTCGCTTTTGCGAGGGGTTCAAACGAATTAAGCCCCTTCTCGACCGCATCCTTGCTGATACGAAGCCAGATGTCGTACCGCTGATTGAGATGCATGAGACCGTTGATATAATTCTGAAAATCGTGATTTCGGCGTTCAACGATCGCCTCAAGGTCTGGTTCGACTGCCTCGCCCGCGATACGGTAGATCATTGCAAAAGGGTATCTATCGCCCTCGTTCATATCAGAGAGATCCGGACCGACCAGGGTGAACTTTCCGTCCTCTACCTCGTCCATGCCTTCGGCACGCACCAGTTCAAAGCCCTTGCTCTTCGGTCCTGCGAGTTCGATGTACATGCCGTCCTTTCTGATCCGTTCCCCTTCGAACATGGGGGATAACTCAAATGGAAATTCGTCTGCCATTGGGTGCCTCCTGAATTAGATGATAAATCGTGACAATCTACTTAAACCTTATCGCTTCCATTCCATATATTCAAGTACCCTCCGGTAAAAGGATTGGATGATGTCAGCACCAGCGAGTTCAGACGATTACACGAAATGGAGTTTGATCGCATCCGGGGAAGGGGCAGGCAGGATTGCAGCCCTCTACTTTGCGAGTATGCGAAATGAGGCGATAGCAGACAGGATCTTACTCCTTAACAGCGCAAGAGCAGATCTGAAGAAAGTACTCGACGAGATCGCAGACCATCTCGGGGGTAAAGAGTCAAAGGCACTCGAAACGATCCGGAGAGAGCGCGTACAGCTTTTTGGCAGACAGAGCACAGGAACCGGCAATTTCTGGAAGGTCGGGGAGAATGAGGCGAGGATCGATTTCGATGAGATCATACGAAGGCGAATCGAGAGTCTCGGGCTTACGAGCGGTGATGCGATGTTCGACATCATGACGCTCGGCGGAGGCACCGGCAACGGCAGCATCCCCTACATCATCGACCAGATGAAACATGGATCAGGGAGAACCGCTTCCGGGCACAAGCATTTCGCGCTCTGTGTGTGGCCCGATCTGATCGAGGCGGATCACAGGCACTTCAATGCGATCTGCGGACTGTCCCGATTGCTCAAGTATGGCGAGGATAGCCACCAGAATGCTGACATGGTGATGCTTGTCGATAACACGACCCTCGGAAAAAAGATCGAACTGGATGACGGCGAATCCAATTATTACTACGAGATTAACAAAATGATTGCGCAGGCGATCGATATGATGATGGCTCCGGGTAGGAAGAATACGAACCGGGTGATCGATGTCAATGACTACATCGTCTTCCCGTCGCATATCGGCGTCTACCATACCACGCCGTGCATGTCGCTTGGCAACGATGTGGACCTGATCAGTCTCGAATCCGCGCTTGATGATGCGATCGAGAATGCGTTCTTCCCGATGGACCCCGCAACCGCAACTGTGGTCTGGCTGATCGTACGCGTGCCGAAACGCTACTTCAATATCGGACAGTTCGAGCAGCGGACGCTTGATCACAGGTTCAAGGGATGGGTAGAAGGGAACATCATTGGGAAATTGCGTTATTCGACGGTAACGTTTGTAGAAGAGGATATAGATACGTTTGATGTGCTTTTATTGCTCGGAGGATTCAAACTCGAAAAATTAGTTCCGGAATCCTTCGAAAAATACCTGATGTTCAAGGAATTGCTGGAATTAAACGCAAAGAACGGCGAGATCTCGCTTGCGCAGTTCGGCGATGACGTGACCCTCTCGACCGATGAATTAAACCGCATCGAGCAGAACCTGCGGGATTACATGGCGCATATCGATGACGTGGTGAAACGGCTGAGCAAGTGAACTATTTAATCCCATAAAACCTCCTGTAATTCTCTATCGCACGCCTCCCCTGTTCTGGATACCGGCTCAGCATAAAATCCACAAACCGAGCCGCGCTCACACAGTCCTTCGTGAAATCGAGTAACTCCTTTGCCAGTTTCTGCGACCAATCATCTCCAGCCGGAATCTCAAACGACAC
>DASC01000018.1 GCA_002503595.1 Candidatus Methanogaster sp. UBA203
CGCAGGGGTCGAAGTCACGCAGGACAGGAGTGCACCACACGCCGTATCGTATGGCTTTAATGCAAAGACCGATGATGAAACATTCGTGATCTACTGGTACGACACCAAAACCGGGGTGGGCGACAGTGTTTATGAGATCTATCCATTCTTTCGGGAAACGCGGTACAACTTCAAACTGGTGGTGGATAACGATGCTGGCAGGATGCATGCGTATCTGGATAACAGACTGGAACTTTCATTAGACCTCCCGGAGCACACTGGCAGCCTCTCAAGCGTGTTGCTGTGCGATAAATACGCAACAAGTATCTGGGACAACATCTATGTCGAGGAGACGCCCGAAGACACGACGCCGCCAGCAGTAGACATAATCGCCCCCTGCCCCGGTGCTACCGTCTCAGGCAGATTCATGGTAGAGATGGACGTAAGCGACACCGGCAGCAGCGGCAGCGACGGCACGGGTCATGCCGCGCTCTATGTGCATGATAGGCTTGCCGCGGTGAATGATTCCGGAAGCTGCAATCCAAGATTCAGGCTCAATACTGCTACGATGGACTCGGGCGACTGCACGCTTACCGTTGTTGCTGTGGATGGTTCAGGAAACAGCAACCAGACCGCAGCGACCGTGGATATCAACAAGATTCCTGTCGCAAACTTCACATATTCGCCTGAAAGCCCGAAAACCATGGACACGGTCACTTTCGATGCATCCGCGTCCTGTGATCCGGATCCTGAAGGACATATCGTTGCATACAGCTGGAACTTCGGAGATATTGGAGACGGGAACATAACAACCGGAACCGATGTGACGATAACGCATTCTTATGCAACGGAAGGCTACTATGTCGTGAGTCTGACTGTGACAGACGATAAAGGGGCGGCAGGTTCGATGAGCCAGATGATATCAGTAACAGCGCCCCGCGGCGATCTGAACCACGACGGAGTGGTCACATCGGCAGATGCTGCAATTGTGCTTGAGATGGCTGCCCGCGGCGAATGGAGTGAGGAGGCGGACGTCGATGGCGATGATGTGGTCACGTCCCTCGATGCGCTGATGGTGATCGGGGACGCGGTAAAACAATGATTTTGTATTCACTTCAAAAAGTATGGTAAAACTCATCTTCGGTCTTTCTGGAAAATATGCATAAAAACCCCAATCTGTGTTCATCTGTGTTCATCGGTGTTGATCTGTGGCTAAAAGTCATACTATCCACAGATTAATACGGATTTCACTAATTTAAGACAAGATCTGCGTAAATTTGTGAAATCTGTATCTACAATAATTATCATAAATCACCAATTTTTTAGATAGTGTCTCGGCTACCACTTACTTTGAAACGGGTACCAAACATCAAACATACGAACATGAACGAAACACTGGAGAAGATGAAGGCTGTGATCGATGCGATTGCAGAACGCGGAAGCATCCTGATCGCATTCTCTGGTGGCGTGGACAGTTCCGTGCTCGCACGTGTCGCGAAAGAGAGCGGTGCAAACGTGCTCGCAGTGACCGCTGACTCGGAACTACTTGGGCGCCGCGGACTGAGGGATGCCATACGAATGGCAGACGAGATCGGGATAAATCATGAGATTTTTGATTTCGAGATACTGAGGAAGAAGGAATTTGTAGAGAATCCGCACAACAGGTGTTATCACTGCAAAAAGCATCTGATTCTGGAACTTGCAAAAATTGCGTCCCGAAACAGTATTAAAACGGTCGCAGACGGTACAAACATAACAGATATCGCAGGAGACAGACCCGGCTACGCTGCAATCAAGGATGCCGGTGTTTTCACGCCGTTTGTTGATTTCGGTCTCGGGAAGCCGGAGATCAGGGAGATTGCCAGGCATTACGGGCTATCTGTTGCAGACACGCCTTCGGAATCGTGTCTTGCGACCCGGATCCCTTCTGGCACAGAGATCACGGTCAAGCGGCTTTCCCGCATCGAAGAAGCGGAATCGATGCTTCGTTCGCAGGGCTTCTGCGGCGTCCGGGTCAGGGATCATGGTCGCCTTGCATGCGTCGAGGTTCAATCAGGCGACGCCGAGCGGTTTCGGGTCGTGCAAGAGGATGTGGCGGCTGTGTTTGCGCGGATCGGTTTTGATCGCGCGGTGCTTTCGGGGCTCAGGTCCGGAACGCTGTGAATGTGAGTTGCCGGATTCTCCGCAACTTACATGAGTATGTTCCCGACATCTTCGAGTGACCCAAGGTAAGGCATGGCAACCCTGATTTTTGTTCGAGTTGCATCAAGGGATATGCTGCAGCTTCTCCTGCACCCATATATTTAGCAGTGTATCTGCCGAGACGCCCCTCTTCCTTGCAAGAGATCGGAGCGCTTCTGATAGTTTACGATCCAATGCATAGTAGGTTATCTCAGATAGAATATCCACCTCGAATTCTGCGGGCTCTGTCTGATCCCAATGATCCGCAAGGTCATGCGTATCCCAGAATTCACCAATGTCCTTGTAAGATTGCGCCTCTGAAATGGAACTCCTATTTCTCATATTTCGTAACTACTCAGGTATGCTGATTGGTCGACCGATTGCGATTCTGCACTTTCTGGCAAGAAAGATAGGGTCTTTGGTATCTCGCGTTGCGGTGACCAAAACCCCGGAGACTTTTGATATTTTCGAAATAAAGTTTCGGAAAACCACAGAGGACACAGAGTGACACAGAGGGGGCGAAAGATAAAAATAACAACTCT
>DASC01000201.1:0-2347 GCA_002503595.1 Candidatus Methanogaster sp. UBA203
GGATATGGCTCGATGAGTGGTCATTCAAACCCCGGAATCCAACAATTCATGTTGGAGATGCGCTGCAGTGGCACAACAATCAAGGTATCCGGCAGATGAGATGGAATGAAAGTACCAAAGAGTCGGAGAACATTCAAGAAACCCCTGTATACGACTTCGTACTGGTAAGCGAAGATGGGCTCTGGGAGAATCAGACGATCATCCTCGGCAAGAAGTTCAGNNTTCAACACATCTGGCAACTACACGTATTACTGCCAGAGATTCAGGGGGACGATGAGCGGAACCGTGACCGTGCTTCCGTGATTCAGGCGACGGAATGTGCAGCTGCCGGCACAGGTTCATGCATCGCAGCGGTCACGCGGAGTTCTTGCTCGCTGGTCCGCTCTGACATGTAGACAGAGGCAACCTCGTCAAACTTGAGTAACTGCGCGACGATCTGACTCTCCTCGTTTAATTTATACAGCATTGCCCGTCCGATCTTTCTGGTAGGAATTACGAGATTCCATTCCTCCAGAATTCTCCAGTGCCGGTTTATCGTAGTCCAGCCGATGCCTGCGTGTTCTGCGATCTCGGTTTTGGAGTAATCGTAGCCAAGGTGGTCTATCAGAAAATCCAGCATCTTTATTGCCGGAGTTTCTCCGAAGATGTGTTTTAGTGCCATGTTGTGTGTGAACGCCTGAAATATGAGAGGTCTAAAGTTTTTCGCACAGTAAGGGGTATAGGTATTTAACATTGCGCTGATACCTGCCCCCGAAGTCATCACCCAGATCAGAACCGTATAAAAGAGATAAACGAGATATTGAAGACATGCCCCCCATCACCGAACACGGAACAACAGTAGAACTCGAAGGCGCGTTCTACAACCCCTACATGACCCCTGATCGCGATCTCGCGATCGCAGTCCTTGCAGCATTCGACCGCACGGTTGACCCCATCGAATCGTACCTCGACACGTTCGCTGCAACCGGCATCCGGGGCTTACGTGCCGCAACGGAACTTAAGCTTACCGTCACGCTCAACGACCGGGATCCGGATGCCGCATACCTGATCCGGCAAAATATCACCTTAAATAACCTGCAATCGTCCTGTGTTGCCACAAACGAGGATGCGAACGTCCTGCTCCACCAGAGACGGTTCGATGTCGTCGATATCGACCCGTTCGGATCGCCTGCGCCGTTTCTTGCCGCGGCATCGCGCTCGGCAAGGAAGATGCTCTGCATAACCGCGACCGACACGGCACCGCTCTGCGGGGCGCACCTGAACGCAGGGATCCGCAAATACGCGTCTGTGCCGATGAACAACGAGTACCACGCCGAGATCGGGGTTCGGGTGCTGATGGGCGCGATCGCACGGACGCTTGCGGTGCAGGAGAAGGCGATAGTTCCGCTCCTCGCTTATGCGAGAAGGCATTACGTCCGCGTGTACGCAAAGGTGCTGAAAAGCGTTTCTTCTGCTGATAAGTCGATGCAAGAACTTGGTTTCATCGCCCACTGCCGCCACTGTAGTTTCAGGACATGGGCATCCGGTCTTGCGCCCGCGATCTCTGATAGGTGCCGGATATGCGGGTCGCGGATTGTGGCTACCGGTCCTCTATGGCTTGGACGGCTGCACGATCCCACATTCCTGGGATCGGTTCTTTCTGAGCTGGTCGATCGGGAATCCGATAAACAATCGATCAAACTCGTGGAGATGTGCAGAGACGAGATCGATGTCCCGACATTCTATGATCAACACAAGATCTGCCGCGCACTTAAGATTCCACCGATCCCGATCGATGCGGTGGTCGATAAACTTCAGAATTCCGGGTTTGCAGCATCGAGAACGCATTTCTCAGGAACATCGTTCAAGACTGATGCAGATATCCGTGCGATTGCTGAGATACTCTCGAGGGGTCGGTATCTGACGGGTTAATGTTTCGAGGGGGACTACATGAAGGGGCTTGCTATGTATCGTTTTCGGGCGGATCTTTGAAAGATTAGTCTGATATCCAATCGGTGCAGATGGGAACAACCTATAACTCGATTTGTCGGACGGCAAGGTTCATGCAAACCCTCTACTTCGGTAGATATGTCTCAATGATTGTATCGATCTCCTTTCTTCTTTTTGGATTAAGAGATATCTCCAATCCGTAAGATGTCGGTTTCGAGAACAATAAACCGGATTTGATTAAATCTTTCGAGAACGTTCTTTGTCTCGCCCTTCAGATGCTTTGGTATCCCGGTGGTCAATCTATCAAAGCTTGTATGTGCGCCGCCCCACTTTCCGCGTCTTTTCAGCTTCTTTAGTATCGCCCGCTTTCAGCACATCCGTATTGTCCATATTTTTGAGACTTTTTATTATCTTCTGG
>DASC01000201.1:2432-2586 GCA_002503595.1 Candidatus Methanogaster sp. UBA203
CCCAGAAAAAATTAAAAAGTCTCATATTTTTAGACATCGATGGTAAGACATATAAATCAAATCCCCCTGTGATACATTATGGAGAATGCCACACTGTTCATGGAGTTTTTCGGAACGAAAACCCCGGTATTGAAGGTACTGGATTTTCTGATAG
>DASC01000201.1:2671-7033 GCA_002503595.1 Candidatus Methanogaster sp. UBA203
GGTAGCGACAAGGGAAGTTGGTAGAGCCAGGATGTATAAACTGAACAAGAAAAATCCGGTTGTAAAGAAGTTCATGGAGTTGGATGATGTGATATCGGATCATTATGCACCACAGGCTGAAAACGAGATGCTGATAACAGTGTAGGGTGGTAGTGTGTTCGACCTCGATTGCAACCGCTCCACACAATACCGAACAGTTACGATCAGAGACTGCCTGCAGAGCGGAAAGCAGCCAGATACGACCCCTCAACCGAGCGCCCGCACCTGATCGCATCGCGCAGTTCCATCATGTATTCATCCAGCTCTGACAGATGTGCACAAACCTCTCGCTCGGTTTCCGCGGTCTCAATGATGCCAGTGATGCCGCCGCTCTTCATAATGATGCGCCGCTCTGTCATCAGCGCAAGCACAGGATCATGCGTCACCACAAGGACGATCTTCCCCCTGCCTGCCAGCAATCGAAGCGCTTCTCTCTTCCGAATCCCAGCGTTCTCGATCTCATCGATCAGCACCACAGGCGAATCGCTGATGATTGCGATGTCTGCGACCATCAGCGCCCTCGACTGCCCGCCGCTTAAGATTGTCAGCTGGCTATCTTCTGATATGGGCTCGCCAGTCAGCGTATTCGCTGTTCGAACCGTCCGCTGCGGCGTATCCGAGTTCTTGCCCCTGCTCTTTGCATGCATCCGCAGGAAGTCCAGAACGTTCATATCCGCAAGAAAACGCATATTCTGCGACAACTGCGCGATCCTTTTCTTTTTCGGGTCCCTCCGCAGTATCTGATCCGGCTCTTCGCCATTGATCAGTATCTTTCTCCTAGAAGGAGTATCCCCGCAGGCGAGTTGTTCGATATCTGAGATGAGCGTGCTTTTTCCAGAACCTGTCGGTCCGACGATGCCAACGATCTCCCCTGCCTTTATCTTTATTTCACTGACGGATTCGGGGTTGCAATCCTTATCAACGCCGCACAAAATCGTGATATCGGAAATATCGGTCATAGTAATAGTACCTCCATAAGTTCATCCTTGTTCTCATCAGTCGCCAGAAGATCAGCACTCAGGTGGTTGGGCGCATAATCGTCCTTCAGCCGTGATAATCCCCCTCCAGTGATGTTTAGCAGAACCGTGTCATCAGGATCGATGGAATTGCTGCCGACTGCACGGCACAGCGCAGCAACAGCGATGGCAGCCGGACGCAGGATATCTACGCCTTCAGAGTCCTCGAACAATCGCTTCGCATCGCGCGCCTCACCGGTATCGATCGCGTAAACCTGCCCCGCGGTATCAGCGAGCGCATCTGCGACACCACCCCTGACAGCGTACGGGGGATTCCTGTTCGAGAGTATGTCTGTGTACGTCCCTCTGATCTTCGATTTGTCTGGCACGTCTTCAGGCGCAATTATGCTCCGATTGTGCGACCATGCATTAAATATCGGCGCAAACACGGAATCCTGCGCCAGATGGAGTTGTGGAATCCGGTCTCCGAATCTCCCGTCCCCAATCAACCGGAGCGACGCCTCATAAGCAGCGATGCCACCGGTTCCGGAGCCGATCGCCTGAAAATAATGATCCGGAAGCGTCTTCATGCACATCACGGCATCGAGCATCACGATACCCATCCCGTCCCGTCTGGCAACGTTCTTCGCGCCGCCTTCGCTCCGGAACCCGTCCATCTGCCCGATCCGGTCCCCGAGCACGATCGCATCGTAATAGTCCCCATCGACAGCGATCACCCGGATCGAGTCCGAGATCTCGTTTGTGATCCAGAGGCGGTACATATTCGACTCCGGTATCACGATCACAAGCGGCAGTCCCGCATCTGACGCGGTCTCTGCAAATGCGCGTCCGGTATTGCCAGCGGAAGCGATCACGAGCGTCCCGTTGCCGTGTTCAGCCGATCTCTGGAAGGTCGGGGGCGATTCGAGTTCCTTGAAACTGCATGTCTTGATAAAAGCCCCTCGCTCAGGGAAATATCCGTTGAAACTGATGTATAAATTGTGCAGCCCCAGTTCCTGTGCAAGCCCTTCGCTTCTGTAGGTGGCAGGCGCATCACCAACCGTCATGTTTCCCGAGACCGGGAGCCATTCCTGAAACTTCCAGAGTCCCGGGAGGTCTCGTAGGATTAGCCGTTTCTCCTGGTATTCTGTGCGGAGCAGCGCGTCATCGTGGCACCGGAGTGTGTAATGATCCGCAAGCGTCTGGTTGCAATGCAGGCATCGTAACTGGTATCTGCCCATGCTTCGGACTCGGGACACGGGTATATAAGACTATCCGTTATTGGATGAATTTTGTCCGTTTTGTGAAAAAAGAGCGAGGGTATTGGCTGATACCGGATCAAGGATCGCTGATGACGTAGACCGATCAACCTGATTTATATCCGCCCTTTGATCGGTTCAGGTGCTGAAGAGGGACATAATACTTGCTATACCGGTTTCCTTTGGAATCCTGGAAGTGTCCATCCGAATCCCTGACCATAACCGTAGCACGTTTGGTTATGCGGGATATGACTCCGCGATAAGTCTTCCCATCATATTCAAACACCGCTTCATCCCCTACTCGCAGGTTGAATCTTTTATGGGCACGCTCTGCCTGAGTCACCAGTTGGTGGGTAACATCGGTATGACCAAAGATATTACGGCTCAAACGTCTGAAACGGGGCTTTGAACAACTCGTTCCACCAAACAGTACCCACTCCAGGAGATGGATGATCTCATGTTCCAGAACCCGCATAGTCGCTTCCAGCCGATCATGGCAGACGATACCGTTTACCGTCACCTCTCGCTTAACATCATGAAACGTCTGCGAGATCAGCGTCGTTGATAACGAGATCGTATAGGTCCCGTCATGTTTCGTATATGCGATCCTCCCTGCTGCCCTGGTCATTCTCCGTGACAGGCGAAAAGAGATCTTCCCTTTATAATTGTTATGGAAAAATCTATTGAAGAAATACAGGTCATACAATTCAAATAGACTGGCAAGGTCATCTGTTCCGATCGCCTTGAAATTCCCCCGATCCAAGTTTTCGGACTCTGCAAGGATCTGGCGGTATATCTTCTTGCTCTTTTTCTTAATCTCTCTGGAGGTATATTTAAGGTCAGCTAAATCTTTTTTCATGGCGTCCCGGTCCTCTCCTCGTCGAGCCCCTCCAATCTCCCATAAATAATATCTATATCGGCATCGTATCGAGCAAGCCCCATTCTATAAATTTCCTCAGCTCTGTTGTAGTCCGGAGGAATTTTTTCACTATATCTGCCAGAACAATACATATCACCCCAGCCGACATACCCCCAGACATTATCCGGAAACTCCTCTACCAGTTCTTTGAATAGTTTCTCTGCTGTTTCTACATCGCCCAACTCAAAATATGATTCCGCTTCTGCCCTGTACATATTGTGCAGTATCGATTCATCAGTATCCGGAAAGATATCACAGAACTCACGACAGTATCCGATCCTCTTTAAGAAATACGATTTGTCGACTATCCCCGCATTATGCAGTTCCATTTCAAAATTCTGACACCAGTTGTAGATCGATTGTGTCAGTGGTTCAGGCAGGAATTGATCGGCGTCCCACACAGATTTGATATGCGGAGGGACAATTGCTCTTATCATGTCCCATGCAGCCACCCATTCTTTCACTCCCTCTATGCAATTCCCCTTTCCTATAAGTTCATAGCCATCCTGCATTGAATCGTCGATCATCCCTATATTGATCTGCTCCGGGCTCAATCGCTTCCATAATTCGAGTATTGCCAACCAGATGAAATCCTCGTCATGTCCCTCCGCATCAAAAGCCTGAGTATAATAACAATCGTCAGCCAATCGTGTTGCAGAAATGTAACTTTGAGTCTGCTCTTTAAAACGCGTTTTATCGAATTCAACGTTCATGGATCTCAGTTTATCGATTATCTCTTCCGTACTCATCTTTCTCACCTTTTCACGATCCCATAATCTTAGAAGATACTCTTCAAAATCCGTTTCAGGGTGTAATTCGTTTGATCGTTCACCGTATTTTTCAAACAGTTCCGGATCTTCTTTCGCATCTTCTATAACTCTCGCAATAGTTAACCGACTGATAGGAGTTCTTTCAGCCTTCTGGGAACTCTGGTTAGCTGTAGTCTGTTCTTTGTTCTTTAAACAGCAATGTTTGTATTTTTTACCTGATCCGCATGGGCACGGGTCATTTCTGCCTATTTTTCGTGACATATCTATTCTACCAGCGGCATCTTCTTCGGTATCTCTACATTCCACTGTAGAACGTCCTCCTGCAATATGTATATTCTTGTACAATCCAATCCTTCCTCTCCGCTCTGCTCAATAAAATAATCAGGCAGATTTTTTAGGCTCTCTGGTAATTCGCGTTG
>DASC01000203.1:0-5936 GCA_002503595.1 Candidatus Methanogaster sp. UBA203
GATACGCTGCGCACAGCATCGCCTGTGCTTATTGCGCTTTCCATACCGGTCTACCTGATCTCCTGGCCCCTGCGCGGCATCCGGTATCAGCAGATTCTTGCGCAGCTGGGTCATCAGGGGCGTCTGGATTTTCTGGTCGGGTGCATATCGTTGAGCCAGTCTGCAAACGTAATCCTGCCGGCACGGATCGGGGATGTGGTCCGCGCATATCTGCTCAAAAAGATGAAAAATATCCCGTTGACCACAGGATTCTCCTCGCTCGCTGTTGAGCGTATATTCGATATTCTTGCGATCACGATGATCGGCGGCTTTGCCGTGCTCGGGCTGCAGGAGCTACTGCTCGACCAGTGGATCACAAATGTCATAACGATCGCAGGACTTGCCATATTGGCAGTATTCGGGCTTCTGGTCATGTTCCTGAAACTCCGTACAACGATCGGCGGTGTTGCTGCCCGTTTCATCAGGGAGATTGCGGTTGTGTCCACAAACCCACGCGCCTTTGCAATCGTCTTTACAGGCTCACTCTCGGTCTGGCTCTTCGACATCCTCACATGTTTTGTGATACTAAGCGCATTTTCAGGAACCACATCGCTCTCAACGGTCCCGATCGTATTTCTTGCAATCGCTGTCGGAAATCTCACAAAGATCGTTCCGATCACACCGGGCGCTATAGGGACTTATGAGCTGGCACTGACTGCGATATTCAGCCTCGGCGGAATCGACCCGGCTATCGGTTTTGCCGCTGCCGTGCTCGATCACGCAGTCAAGAACTCGGTGACGCTGATACTTGGAAGCGTGTATCTCTCGCGCTTTGGTCTGAGCTGGTCGCAGCTTATGGATCGGAGCGAGTAGGAGCAGCGTTCCCGGGGTTCTGGTTTTCGAGCTTCAGCAGATACCGCTTCGCTTCGACGCCGAATGCATACCCGCCGGTCCCGCCTTTTGAAACCACCCGGTGGCACGGGATCACGATTGGCGCGGGATTCTTCGAAAGAGCGTTTCCGACTGCCCGCGCTGCGTTCGGCTTCCCAATACTTGCGGCAAGTTCGGAGTACGTGACAACCGTACCGTACCGGATTTTTCTTGTCTCGCAGAGGACTTCCCGCTCAAAATCGGTGAGACCGGATAGGTCTACCTCATATCCTGAAAAATCCACAACTTCTCCGCTGAAGTACTGTATCAGATCATCGATCAGGTTGCGCTCGTCCATTTCACAACATCGGCAAAGTCGTCTGCAAACAGGTTCAGGTTCTCGCGGGAGAGGTGCGGCATGATCACCAGACGCAGCGCACGCGGGTCGCGCGTGATCGACACGTCCCATCCGCGCTTCTTTAGTTTGCTTCGCACAGAATCCGCATCAGGCACATCGAGCACCAGCACGTTCGTCACAGGATCGATGAGCGGCTCGATTCCGGATTCGCGAGCCCTCGCAACCAGTTCATGCGTGAGTTCCATGCACCTCTGCACGATCCTCTCATAGCCCTCCCTTCCGAGATACGTGAAGACCGCATACGCAGATGCAGCCGATGCCCCGCTTCTCGTGCCTGAAAGCGTCTGCTGGGAATTAACCGTCAGATACGGCGTATCTACAGATAGCCGGTTCAGATATGAGGAATCCTGAAACAGAAGTCCGCCCGTGGGTATCGTTGCGAATCCCATCTTGTGCGGGTCGGCAGCGATCGATGTGACTCCGGGAAGCGTGAAATCGAATTCATACTTCTCTCTAAGAAACGGGATCACGAACCCTCCGAATGCAGCATCTACGTGCAAAAATATGTTTTTCGATAATGCAAGATCTGAAAGTTCCCTTATCGGATCTATCTGCCCGAATTCCGTGGTTCCTGCAATTCCAACTATCCCGATCGTGTTTTCATCGATCAAATCCTCAACCGACGAGATATCGGCTCTGAACTCCGGGTCGAGGTCTGCCTTCTGCACCTCAATCCCCAGGATGTCGGCAACCTTGTCGAATGAGAAGTGCGCTGATGCCGGAACGATGATGTTTGGCTCGCGGATTTTGCGCGCAGTTTTGATCGCATGTATCGCCTGGATATTCGATTCGGTGCCGCCTGTTGTGATGTATCCGTGCGCATCAGGGTTTCCAAAGAGCGTGCCCATCATCCGCATCACCTCGTGCTCGATCTCTGCAGTTCCGGCAAAGAGCCCGGGATCGCCGAGATTTGTCTCGATGAACTGCTGGTGAGCCGCCACTGCAACAGGGTGCGGATAGGTGCACATCGAACTCAAAACACGTTCGTAAGGCGTATCTTTGCTTTTCAGATCGTTAAGTATCGATCTGATGGTTTTTTCGTCCATTCCATGCATGTTCATCTTCTGCCTCGACGGTTTCGTTTGCGAATACGTGGGGGTTCTATATGGATAAGGTTAATGGAGGTGACCTGCAAATGATCAAGCAGAAGTGATCGCATGAAAAAGAGAGGAATGCTTGCATTGATAGCGCTTGTTGCGCTTGTCGCATGTCTCATAAGCGCATGTATCGACTCCACCCCCCCGTCGCAGCCGTCGGCAGATACACCGGGAACCGGGATTACGTGGTACTCGTATGATGAAGGGATGAAGATTGCGCAGGAGCAGAACAAGCCCATGATGATCGACGTGTACACTGATCGGTGTCCATGGTGCAAGGAACTGGATAGGGTTGTGTACACAGACCCGGACGTGATCGATCTGGCAGATAAGTTCGTGTGTATAAAATTCAATGCCGATAAACACCGCGACCTTGCTGCAAGATACAATCCCACCGGCGGGGTTCCTGCAATCGTATTTCTCAGATCGGACGGTACGGAAATACACCGTCTCGGCGGCTATCCGAGAGGCGGGGCTGAGGCATTCTTGCATAATATGATGGTTGCGCTCAACAACGCATGACCGATCTCAATTACGCTGTTTACCCCCATTCACTGCTCAACAGACTCAAAGGATTAATTGCCGACAGTGACAATTATAGCTGCGGGAGCATCAGAACTATGGAGGCGGCGCATGGTTGAGATCATCGGCATCGGCGCACTGAATATCGACAAACTCTACCTCGTCGAGCGGATCGGAGCGGCAGGAGAGGAGATCGGGATCGATTCTGCGAGCGAGCAGCCGGGCGGCTCTGCTGCAAACACCATCGCTGCTCTCGCCAGACTCGGCATAAAAACAGGGTTCATCGGAAGGGTTGGGGACGATGCCGATGGCGCATACCTGCGTTCCGAAATGGCAAAAGAGGGTGTGGACATACAAGGGATCGAGGTCGCCCGTGGCAGAACCGGCAGCGCGATCGTGCTTGTCGATCCAGGCGGCGAGCGCTCGATGTATGTGCATCCCGGTGTGAACGATGCGCTCTCATTGACGCCAGAGAACCTATCCTGCGTAAAAAGCGCGAAATACCTGCATCTATCCTCCTTTGTCGGCGAAACCGTAATCGATGTACAGAGAGAGATTCTCGACCGGTCGAAAGCCGAGATCTCCTTTGCGCCCGGGATGCTCTATGTCAGGAGAGGGCTTGACACACTCAGCGGGATCATCTCAAAGACCCGGGTCGTCTTCTTAAATCGCGATGAGATGGAGATGCTTACCGGATCCGGCTACAGAAAGGGGGCGGGAGAGTTAAATGAGGTCGGAGCAGAGATTGTTGTGGTGACGCTCGGTGGAGACGGATGCTACATCCGAACACCGGATGCAGAGGTATCCATTCCAGGGTTTTCTGCGAGGGTCGTTGATACGACCGGTGCCGGGGATGCATTCTGTGCCGGGTTTCTGTATGGGATGCTGAACGATGAGCCGCTCGGCGTGTGCGGGCGTCTCGGGAACTTTGTTGCCGCGAAGTGCATAGGCGCGGTTGGCGCGAGGGAAGGGCTGCCGAGAAAGATCGAGATTGCAGAGGGTTGAAACTAAATCGGCAGGTGAACCGGATGTTTACAAATGCACGCTGGCTGTTGTGGGGATTAAGGATATGAAAGCACGATACTTGCGATTTTGTGGATAAAAGTTAAGTGTTGTGCAATCGTACGAAAGCATTAATGAGAGTCGTATGGCGGCATCTATCAGGAACAATAATCAAAACTCCCGTTTGTGTCGATCTGAATAGCCAAAAAATGAACTTAAAGAAAAAATTGCAGGAGATAAATAAGGATGGGACACTATCTGAACTACGCTCATGCAGCGATGGAAAAAGCCAGATACGAGATTCTGCCCGACGATGGTACATTCTATGCTGAAATACCAGGATTTGATGGTGTTTATGCGAATAGCGGTACCCTTGAGTCATGTCGAGACGAACTGGAGGAAGTACTCGAGGAATGGATATTGCTCAGAATACGCCTCAATCTACCGCTACCAGTGGTTGATGGCATCGGTCTGGCGATCATGGAGGCACTTTGATGCCCCGGATAGGACCGATAAAAAGAAGAGATTTGATACGATATCTGAAACTTCTTGGTTTCGAGGGACCTTATTCCCGCGGAAAACACCAGTTTATGGTCAAAAATAACATTACGCTCAGACTCCCAAACCCGCATAAAGGTGATATTGGAAGTGCGTTTCTGATAAGAATTCTAAAGCAGGCAAAAATCGATAGGAATACGTGGGAGAGTCTTTGAATTTGCATCAGACAGAAATTGAATAGATTTATGCGTTATTGATGATTGGCAAGATGATGTGCATCTGCAATACTATATGAGTCGCGGTGGCGGCATTCGCTAAAACTCACCCACCAGCAGCGGACACCTGTGGTCGGCGGGTCGCAATGGAACGGGATCATCAGCCGGTGAGCACGCCCTTCGTGCTTGGAACATCAGACCGCTCAACCGTGGCAGCCCTCGCGAGCGCAATCCCGAACGCCTTGAAGATCGCCTCGATTACATGGTGGTCGTTCCCGCCGCTTGCTGAGATGTGCGCGTTGATGCCCGCACTCGTGATCAGTGAGTGGAAGAAGTGCGGCACCATCTGGGTCGTGAGATCGCCGACTACGTCTGAAGAGAACCGGGCATCGAAGACCAGGTAACTCCTACCGCTAAGGTCAAGGATCACGCTTGCACTCGCTTCATCCATCGGCACCCTGACATCGGCAAACCGCGCAATCCCGGCGTGTCGCCCAAGCGCCTGGGATATCGCCTGCCCGAGCACGATGCCGACATCCTCGACCAGATGGTGATCGCCGAGTTCGGTATCCCCTGCCGCGCGGATGGTGAGATCGAACAACCCGTGCCTCGTGAACGAGTCCAGCACATGATCGAGAAAGGCAACACCTGTGCCGATCTCTGATCTGCCGGTTCCCTCGATCACAAACGTCAGGTCGATCTCTGTTTCGTTTGTCTTTCGGTGAATGGTCGCTTTTCGCATGGCTGTTTATCGGTATAATCTGCCTGTGATCTCTTTTATGCTGGCTCTGGTCTCACCCGCCATGGCATCCAGTTTGCGATCCACACTCTCCTCCATGCCCTGAATATTGATCCGCAAGGATCGCTCCTTCGCCTCGATCTCGGATTCGATCCTCCTGAGCCGCGCATCCGCACCCAGGATCATCGCGGCGAGCGCAGCCACCAGCACCATCGCAGAGACATAGATCACGGGATCCTGGTTCTCCAGGTAATTAAGCCATCTAAACGTCAGCACAAATGCTGATACGACCATTAACGCTGCATATATCGTGTCTTTTGTATCCATTCCTGCACAACCTTTGGGTAGTTGATGTATTATCGTTCACGCGCAGTTATAAATCTTAACATAAAATCCGGGATGTGCTTGGGACGATCTCGGTGGTTGGTCTGGGACATGCAAGTGCTTACGATCAGGAAATATCCCAAAAATCACCCCTACACCGATACATGCATCCGTGTCTCTTCCTGCCCGCGCCATTCCCTATCTGTCGCAGTCCTGATCAGGATCTTGTGCGCAGCAACTTCAGCCTTCCTTTTTGCATCGAACGCGTCTGC
>DASC01000203.1:5968-10339 GCA_002503595.1 Candidatus Methanogaster sp. UBA203
GGCTTTCCGAAGAGCTGGATATTGGTGCCCTGCACAGACATCGCATCGAAGAGACCTTTGTACATCGGATCGAACCCCTGGGCTGGCGAGATGATCACGTGGGATGCCGCGGGCATCAGCGGGTCGAAGAGCCGGTAACCATCCTCGATCCTCGCTGGAACCGGAAGCCCTGTGATCGCACGAACATGCAAGCCGCCCTCATTAAAGCCCTGCGGATGCGAGATATACGTAACCATGCCGGTATCGTGCGGGCGTGGCGCGCATTCGTTGCCATAGACCTCGACTTTACCATCTCTAACACGGACGAAGAGTTCGCATCCGAAGACGCCGACTCCGCCCAGTTTGTCTGTGATCCTGCGTGCAGCATCGTAAATCTTCCTTTCCGCCTCTTTCGCAAGCTCGGGGTCTTTTTCGACAGATTTTCCGATACCATCCACGTTGTACGGAAGATACTCCCGGGCATCTGGGCTCTGCCACGATGAGTGGTAATCGCCATCGATCTGGTAGTGTCCGACTGGCTTTGGGAATGTGGTGACGATGTTACCGTCCTCATCCAGATGCCTTACAGCAAGTTCCGTGACCTCGGTATCGAACGGGATGTACTCCTCGATGATCGCGCGTTCGCCTGATCCGCGGGTCTCGTATCTGGCAGCGTCCATCGCTGCTTCGATGTCATCGCGGCTCTCGATGAAGTACGAGCCCTTGCCGCTGCTTGACATGATCGCCTTTGAGAAACACGGATACCCGATCTTCTCGACAGCGTCTGTAAACTCAGGGAGATCGTCTGTACGGGTGTACGCGTACGCGCCTGTTTTAACGCCTGATGCAACGATTAACTCCCTGATGCGCTCACGGTTCATCGCCGTATGAGTTGCCGCTGCGTTCGGCGTGACCAGATACCCGTCCTCCTCGAACTCGAAGAGAACATCGAGGTCGATCGCCTCGATCTCAGGTATGATGATATCAGGTAGTTCCCGATCCACGATCGAACGCATCGCATTCGCATCCATCATGTTGACGGTGTATGCCTTGTGCGCGACCTGCTGTGCTGGCGCCCGTTCGTACCGATCCACAGCGATGACTTCCATACCGAGGCGCTGCGCCTCTATCGCAATCTCTTTTCCGAGTTCGCCCGCGCCGAAGAGGAGGAGTTTGAGCGACCTCTCTTCGAGCGGGGCTGCGAGAATCTCAAGTTGTCTCATGGTATCCTACTCCTGTACGGTGCTATGTGCGGCAAGGTATTTATCAGTATTTAGGATGTGATTCATGTTACGGCTATCGCTTTGTCTGGTTCTTAAGAACGATACGATAGATCGCAGGAGCGCAATCGAATCACCGGATTTTAAGGCAACCAAATTCGTGCAAATGCAGTACACGCCAGCATTCGTGATTTTATACCGTCTGGTCCGGGCGTATGCCTTCGGCGATGCTAGTGTATCCTGCCATTTCGCGTGTCTGCGTTACGGCTCTTGCAATAGTTCAACATTCGTTTTTTAGCGTCTTTATCAGGGCAGTTGATCCGAAACCCGGTATAAAGAGATATGCGAGCGGGAGTGTGGGGGTTTGAGGGGGGTGTGGGGGTGTGGGGTAGTGTGGTAAAAAAAGAGGTTTTTTCAAAAACCCGCTCGCATATATGTCATATTGTATTGTGATGTTATTTAAACCTTACGTATTCAACAGGATTTCTACAATAATCCTGACATATTCACAGCCAACATTGCCATACACAGACCTATCACTCATTAGACTGTAGTCGTAGTCAAAACTGAATAACTTGTGAGAGGGATATGCGAGCGGGAGTGTGGGAAGTGGGGAGTGGGGGTTAGTGTGGTTAAAAAGAGTTTTTAGAAACCCGCTCGCATAGTACACCACTACTACGTACTACTATATAAGCCTTGCGGCGCGGTGGGGCTGTCGCGCCATGCCACTTTGCACGAACATCTCTACAGGGGGCGGATGGATCGCCGCTTCACCGCAAGCGCTTGCAACGGAAAGAGGGCGAGCGCGCCCACAGCGATTCCGGTGATTCCGAATAGTGCTGCATAATCGGCATACCAGAGAATTCCTGCCGCAAATACCGGAAGTGCGGCAAATCCGGCATAAGTACAGGTGTTAAAGACCCCCATCGCCATGCCATGATCAGAACCGAGAGATGCAACCCCTGCGACAAGCCCGACCATCGCAAACCCGGATCCGGCACCCATGATGGTAAGCCCGATCGGATGGTATATAGTCGCCACAATGCCGATTCCTGTTATCAGCGCACCTGCCCGGATCAGCCCGCGTTCAGTGGTGCGCGCACGACCGCCGATGAGCGAGGTCACCATCGCTCCAAAATAGACGCCGGAAAGCGCAAGCCCCTGAAGAGATGGCGTTAAATCCGTGAAGGATGGGAAATAAGCAACAAGAACCCCTGTCGCACCAAATAAGATGAAGGTGATCACCCATATCTGTAGATACCGCGCATCAGAAAGGCTCGCAAACACACCCGAAATCCTCTGCGGCGCAGGTGGGATATCCGGATCATCGGAGTCCTGTTTCAGTGAAATCGCAAGCACCAGCGCGGGGATGGCGAGCAAGACAAATGTCAGTATTCCGCCTTTCAGATGGTAATACATAAGTTCGGCAGCGGCTGCAACACCGAGAGCAAGCCCTATATTGATCAGAAAAGTAAACTCTCCCATGCACTGCCTTCGATTCTCAAATTTCGTGAGCATCGAGAACGCTGCCGGAAAGAAAGCCCCGCAGGCGCACCCTTCAACAAAACGCGCAGACACGAGGATCTGGGGGGAGTTGGATAAGAGGATCAGGAATCCGGATATGATTGTCATAACGATACTGAGCAGGATAAACCGCGTATTTCCGTACCGGTCCGCAAGCATCCCGAGCGGGATCATCGAGACGAGTGCGCCTGCAAAGTACGCGGAGAAGATCATGCTCTGCACAAACGCTTCACCAGAGAGATCCGGGAGAATCGGCACAACCGCATCCGAGAGTCCCATGATCACAAAGACCGAGAGATAGAGACATGCGCGTATCCGGTTCATGATTCAGATATCAGGATCGGATGGTTGTAAAGTTGTTGGGTAGAAACTCTTGGTCGTTTCAACCTAACTGATTAGCACGACTGAAGACAAAAAAGGATGGGTTTTGGCACCCATCACTCAGGAAGCGGAGGCAATCCGGGTCCGCCAGACGCCACGTCCGGCACCTCGCCACCCATTTCGCCGAGCGCTGTGAGATTAACCATCTCCGAGCCGGCAGGGATGTCAAACATACCGTCCGGGATATCTGTATTCACATCAAACTCGGTGACCTCATAGTGCACGCTCTCGGATTTGCCCTTATATGTACATGCCCAGTCGAGCAGTAGCGTGAACCCGGTCTGTTTGTCCACGATCAGGTCAGCTCTTTCCATGTCGATATCTTCGCCGCTAAGTGCTCCGACAGGTTGCCATAACTTGCCGTAGTCCAGTTTGACGGCTTTGCGACCCAGACACATTGTGTCGCTGTCTATGATCCAGCTATCATCCCATGCGGAATCGTCGCTATAGCAGCCATAATCTCCAGACGGGTTCATATATCCAATGTTATCATCGGAACATTCTCCGATTTTGACCGCTGTGCCTTCCACCTCGTCCACCATGTACATCCCGTCAGCGTTCTGCAGGATGATCATCGAATCCGCGCCCTGGTTACTGCTGAGTACCAATTTGAAGAAGCAGACGTCTCCGGATCTCTTGCGCCATTCTTCGAATACGGTCGCATTCCCACTATCAGAGGATACAGTCGCTTTGTAGTGCAGGGAAGTCACATCGATCAGATCAAGGTAATGTGCGGTGCCGGATGGTGCGCCATCTCCTTGCGATTCCTTCTGTTTGCCGGAATCTGAGTCCACACAGCCGCTGAATGCCATTGCGAGTGCAAGAGCGAACACGACTGCGATTATTCTTATATGTTTCATATTATATCTCCTGTGTTTTATGTTCGGTTTGAGCAGGTTTAACTTGTTCTCTCCGCACTATATAACTCTGCTTCTTTTTTGGGGCTCGTTTTGTTGTCGCCTGAAGCAATGCATCACGTCGGGATCGGGATAAGGGTGTTTGTAACGGGAATTTTTCTGGGTCTTTGGTATCTCGCGTTGCGGTGACCAAAACCCCGGAGACTTTTGATATTTTCGAAATAAAGTTTCGGAAAACCACAGAGGACACAGAGTGACACAGAGGGGGCGAAAGATAAAAATAACAACTCTCTGTGATCCTCTGTGCTCTCTGTGGTTTAATCTTCCTTACCTTAAACGGACCCGCTGGAAGAGTGAAAAAGTGCATGCACTCGCGAATTACCAGAGAGCCATAATATTTCTCTGCATCT
>DASC01000188.1 GCA_002503595.1 Candidatus Methanogaster sp. UBA203
ACCAGAAGAAATTAAAAAGACTCTAAATTTACGTAACTCAACCGGAAGCGCAGCGGCAGAGACCTGCCATGTTTCGAAAAACCGGATCGAGAGACTTTTTGTTATATTCTGAAATGGGTTTTGGAAAAACCACAGAGAGCACAGAGGACGCAAGAGAAAACAGCAACTCTCTGTGCCCTCCACGTCCTCTGTGGTTAATCTTCTTTGCCATACTCTATCCACCCAGAAGAAATTAAAAAGCCACCGGACCGAAACCACAACATATTTTTACCACCCTGCCAAACAACCACCATGGAAAAACCGGTCATCGCAATCATGCGCCCTGACATGCATCTCGATTCCTCGGTCGCGCTTCTGCGTTCTCATGGCTTTGACGTGATCGCGGCACCGATGATCGAACTCCGGGATAATCGCGACAGCAATTTCGATGGGTTTGTAGAGCGCGTGCTCGCCTGTGAATCGGATATCGTGATATTCACCAGCGCAAACGGAATCGCATTCACGCTGCAGAAGATCGATGACCCTGAGCGTTTCGTTCAGGCGCTTAACCGGGCATCTGTTGTTGCCATCGGATCAAAGACGAAGAGAGCACTTGAGACGCGGGGCATAAACGTCTCCCTGATGCCGGATTCATACAGTTCGAAGGGGATTGCTGAGATCTTGCGCGGCACTGACGGCAAGACTGTGGAAGTGGTGCGGAGTGCACACGGCGATCCCGCGCTGATCACAGAACTGGGACGTTCAGGGGATGGCGTTGAGGTGCACGAGACCGCGGTGTACAGGCTGGTGCTTCCGGATGACGGCAGGCAGCAGCGGATGATCGAGGACGCGCTTATCGGGAAGATCGATGTCTTCGCATTCACCAGTGCGATGACTGTCCACAACTTCATGACGGTCGCACGGTCGATGGGCGCAGAGGCAGGGATCGTAGACATACTATGCGAGAGGGTTGTTGCAGCGATCGGAGATCCCACCGCGGATGTCCTTTCCGGCTATGGCGTCAGTGTGGACGTGATGCCAGAGAAGTTCACGTTTAGGGATATGATCGATGCATTGCAAGAGCGTGTGGAGTGAGAGATTTTAGGTCAATAGTGATTTCAAAAATTTAAGGGTTGTAAAGTTACGGGTCTTTGGTATCTCGCGTTGCGGTGACCAAAACCCCGGAGACTTTTGATATTTTCGAAATAAAGTTTCGGAAAACCACAGAGGACACAGAGTGACACAGAGGGGGCGAAAGATAAAAATAACAACTCTCTGTGATCCTCTGTGCTCTCTGTGGTTTAATCTTCCTTANNCTCGCGAATTACCAGAGAGCCAAAGTTACTCTGGTGCTGGCGTTGTTTTGAGATTGTTATTAATTCAAGTCTCGCATCTGCCGCGTCAGGTTTGAATTTTCAGAACAATCAGAGTCGTAACCTGACACCCGGGTAAGTTGGCAGTCCAGTTCGAAATGGTCCGGCCTTTGATGAGTTTTTAGCAGAATCGCTAAAATACGATTATGGGGGAAGACACCAACATGATCGAAATTTGTTTAACAGGGTGAGTGGGTTCTCCATATATTTTCAAAGTTATTTCTCGACAAAGCGGTGGAATCCGCTTCTCTTATATATATTGTGCCGATACATGATGGTCCTGATCTATCCGAAAGCAGAAGTTCCTTTCCATCCAGCGCCCAATCGTGATCAAATAAAATCTGTCTGCAGGTCCCATAGTCTTCGCTGGGCATATATTTTACCTCGATTTTATCTCCATATTCCATCTTTAATCTTTTTACACCTTCCGCCTCACCATTTCTATCGATGATCGCCCTGATCTTCGATCCTTGTTGAATGATATGGCTATAATATGCTTTATACACATCTTTAAAAACGTCGATTCCGCCTAACATCATTGAGATGGTGGTATTCTCAAACCCACCTATGGCACCCAGAAGATTATACAGGACCCAGGTATCAACATAACGAAGTGTGACACTCCCCTTTTCGATCCTAATTCCATGTCTGCCAAAGTTTTCCATCCAAATCCCGTGTATCTCCCCGACATCCCGGTTCCTGATGGAAAAATCTTCATCAGAATAGATATCCTTCAGATATTCGGTATATACCTCAACAACGATCCTTGGATTTACAGGTAGGTATGGCTCTGTTCCAAATCTCGTATCTGACCCATGCACGAACAACACTTGTGCAATCAAACCATTGTCCATAAGTGCGTTCCTTCCATTCCTAAGCGCCCTTTCAGATATACTTTTGCGTATTCTTTTGGCTTTCCGGTACATTTCAGTAAAGCTCATCGGAGTGTAGTAAATCGAAGCAACATAATACAAAGAAGCTTCATGCGATACATCGATCCCCATCTCATCAAATATCGATTCAAAGGTCTGTACGACACTTACGAGTTTCATCTCTTCCATGTTTATTCCCCCGGTTAACCACCATGTAACAATCTTATGAAATCATAGCAGATATAACTTTTTGCCAATACCATACCTGTTTCATGACGCCATATTTGCAGAATGGAAAGTTTGCGTATCTGAAAATTGTCAAATCAAGAAAGTGACAATCTTTGCCCATCTGTTTTATGTACCACCAAAACATAGATATCAATTGTACCTCATTATTATGATAAGCATAATGGAGTGGGGTGAACAACAACAGAGGAGGGAACAAACATGACAAAATGGAAATCTCTTTGGGAGTTTAAGGAATTCAGGGCAGTCGTTAGTTGCGCACTGCTCACAACGATACTGGCAGTTTCGATGTGCGGCGTTGCTGGTGGGTATACCGGTACTAGTACTGGTGATGGCGGTGCTGGCGGAACAGGGGATGATTATGTAATTGGTTTTACTATAGACCCAACAACCGCAACGATTTATTCCGGAAATAGCCAGCAATTTATTGCAACTGCAACGGTTTTAGATACAGCGACAGGAGAAACGACAGATGAAGATGTATCTTCTGATGTTAGCTGGCAGAGCACAATTGGGAGCATCGACTTCAATGGACATTTTACCGCGGAGGATGTCGGTACCGGTATGGTAAAAGCGATATATGGGACGATATCCGCAGAGGCGATAGTAACCGTCAATCACGGACCTGTAGACCGCATCTACATCACGTCAAATGATACCGAACTCGTCAGTTTCTCAGAGTTGACACCATCTGTTTCGATACCATTCGGACTTAAAGGTGTGGATAGCTGTGACAACGAGTTCCAGATACCTGATGCACACTGGACATGCAATGACAACATCGGCAGTATCACGCAAACCGGCGTATTCATGTTCGCAGATGGCATCGTTAATGAGACTGGTGGATTCAACCGAAGTTTTCTGGCTGATAACGAAAGCACGATGACGATAATAACCGCATCGGTCAGCGCCGGCACTTCCTACACAGTGAATCTCACACTATATGCAAACAATCAATCAGGAATAAGGAACGATAATGTAACAGGTGTTAATGTTCGTGAGGATCCCATAGAAACACCGGATGCGAGATTTTCACCTAAATTGATGGCAGTTCAGGTGATGGCAGCCAATGGTTGGGACTTTAGAACGGTATACCCGGGTACACCCACTGGTTGGTCAAAGGTGACATTCAAGAACATCGGTACATGCGACATCAGGATTACGCCGCAGCCACCCATCAGTGCCCCTGATACCAACATTTATAAGTATGCATACTTAAGAGATGGATCAGAAGGAGATGGTATGAAGATGGGCAGTTATTCAGTTGACGTTCCGATAACTCCAATATACGACAACTTCGGACGTATCGTCAGTTTCTCGTCAGAGACACAGACTGCGGAAGTTCGATTAATTCTCCCACCCGATCTGACAAGTGTTACTGCAGGCGAAGACGGACCAATCAGGTACCTGCTTACGTCAATATGAAAAAAATTCTACTCCCTCTTTTTTTATTTTCTTTGATAGGAATTTCATCAGCAGCAGATATTATCGTCCCGAGTGAAGAATCGTATCATATCCCCTACACGGACGAATTTACATTTACTCTGGTAGTTTCGAGTGAAGACTACAACGGACGGATAATAGTGGAGGACCGGTGGGCAGAACCGTATGGTGTATGTGCAAAAGAGCCTGCTCTATACAACAAAACAGCATCCGATCTCGGCATTGAAATAAGTTATGAAAACGAATTTTATATCTCTGAAAGAACTGCCCATGATCTAAAAGTAGCGGTAAAAGTAGATACTGCAAAGGTGTATTGTGGTTTGATTATTTTTACACCGATTGACGCTGGTGGAAGCGGTATATTATCGCGCGGCACATGGATAACGATGGATATGAGAGGAATTTCATTACCGCCAGCAACCTCGCCTACAAACAAAACGGCGCTGAATATAACAGGCTTTAGCTCTGAGAAGAACCTTGAAATTTACTTAAACCAAAATCCTGTGGGAACTGTAGAGATAACCAGAGGCAACAACTTCACTGCAGCAATCACGTTATCAGAAGGGGATAATAAAATCGTTATGAAGGCGGCTGGGTCAGAACTACAGTCAAATCCGATCCATATCACGCTCGATACGATTCCGCCGGATGCACCAATTATTTTCCCCCTTCCCCCTCCGGCCGTAAACAAAAGCACGATTACAATAGCAGGAACTACCGAGGCAGAGTCGATTGTTCACATATTCGTAAATGAAATCGAAAAAAATAATAGATCTGCGTCCGACTCCGGTGACTTTACGCTATCAAACATCGACTTGGATGTGGGCAACAACACGATAACAGCGGTTGCAGTGGACAGAGCAGGAAACCCGAGCAACGAATCTGCGCCTGTTTATGTGATCTACAGTGAAAATAAGAAGAGAATTCAATTGAGCGCAGATAAAACCACCACAATATTACATGAAGGGGAATCTGCAACCTGTAACATGACCGCATTGGTTACTGATGAGACTGGAACGCCGATGGAGAACACCACAGTAACAATAAATTTCTCAATCGTTTCAGGAAATGCCGTTCTTTTAACAAGAGAAGTGGAGACGTATAAAGGGGGGGCAGCGACCATGATAGAGTGTGCTGATGCGGGCGACGTAACGATAAAAGCAGAAACATCTTCTTCGGGTATAGGGGGTGATTCACTCACCATCACCTTCAGAAGTCCGGAGCACGTACCTTCACCCGGAAACGAGACGAATGAAACGATGGCCGCTTCCGGTTCTGATGACAAATCCGGGGGCAGGAACATACCGAGTCTACTGATTTATATACTGATTACGATTGCGGTCGTTGTTGGGGGGTTCCTTCTATATAGTAAGATCATAAAAAAACGGAAAGGACAGGCAGGAGAGACGGATGATGAGTCATCATGGACGGTCTCAGCCATGAAGAAGAAAGGTGAGGACTATATGATAACAATCGAGAAGGGCGGTAAAAAGAAAACGATAAAACTGAATGAGAAGTTATATAAGAAATTAATAAAGAAGAGAAGGATGACGTTTGGCAAGCATACGATCATGTTCAAGCCGAAAAAATAATGCCTATCGGGGAGGGTGAATATCAAGTTTCATAACCTTGGCAGGAAAGTAATTTTCGTAATCCTGCTTTCAACGCTGCTGCAACCAGCAATCGCTGCCACGAACGAATGTCCTGATGATGATCCGGACACCGATGTTGTGTGGGTGAGCAGCGGTAGCACAAGTCTTGCATGGAGCATGGCGTACGGATTCGAAGCGGATGATGCGGTGTATATCATACGGGCTTGCGATTTTAATCAGGATCTGAGTGCATCGCTCATATCGATTGAGAATGAGGGGGTCGTTAAGGAAAAGGTCCTGTATCTTGATACGCGGCCAGGGGATGATTGGTTTAACTGGGACGCTGAGATAAGGGTGGAATTGACTGATATAACTACAGATGCGCACGAAACTCCGTCAGCACACCTGGATCTGTATCGCGGAGAGAAACCCCGACTTGATATCGAGATCGGTGCGACATCCGAGACCTTCTATGGGATCAACGTGTCCTCTGATCAGTACGCTCCGGGAAAGGAGAAGGCTATCACGGTATCTGTTAAGAATACAGGAGGGGCATGGATCGAGGATGTTGTAGTAAGGATTGATATCGGGGAACTGAAACTTTCAGATAGGGGTTTTGAGTTCCGTGATCAGATGATATATGAAAGTCTCGGGTGCATGGAAAAGGGTGATACTGGATCGATCAATTTCACTGCTGCTGCACCGGCATGGAATGGGGTAACCTCGCCGTATCAGATCAACTACACCATATCAGCGTCCGCCGAAGGAATTGACATCCAGGAGAGGCGATACTGCACAAACGAATCCCTGACACTATCCTGCACCGACCCCCAGTTGCTGGTTACACAATCGGTCTGCTATGACGAGATCAGTATGAGTCGGTGCAATCTCATAAGCTCGAATCTGAGTCTGAAGGAGATCGCTATATCCATGCCAGAAGCCCTGATATGTAACGTTAGTGAGTGGAGCGTCGTGGAAGTCAGCATCTGTAATATCGGCTTCTACCCTCTCTGCAACCTCAGTATCACGGACTCCCTGGTACCTGACGGCTTCAGGGTTGCAGAGGTTCATGAGGAAGGATCGTTGGAGTACGTATCTAAGGATCATCCCTATCGCATCCGGTATAAGATTGTGCCGACAAAGCCTGGCAAGCATGTAGTCAATGCAACGGTTGTCAGAGCGAATTTCTACGGGATCGAACGTTCATGGAGTTCGGATGGTGCCACCATCACAGTTCACGGACCCCATATCAATCTTGCAAAGACGATTAGAGAATCGGGTAACGGGACGTACAGGGTGGCACTTACCATGCGAAACGATGGGGATCGTGCCGCGCTCATAGATCTCACAGACACCATACCCTTATACGCGCGCTACACCGAAGGTGGTATGGATGAAGGTATCGACACTCCTACCGGATGGGATTTCGATCTCCGCAGGATCAATGATTCATATCTCCTGATAGCAGATGATATTCTCCTGGAGCCGGAACAGTCCATCGGGTTTTCATATCACGTACAATCTGATCGTGAACTGAATCTTTCGCGCGCAGAGGCTTGGTTCATAGCTCGAAATGACTACGGTGGTGTGGCATTCTCCTCGATCTCGGGTCTTCCTGTGGCAGCGCAGGATGACAATGTGACATCTGAAAATCTGACATCTGAGAATGTAACATCTGGTAACCGGTCAAATCAGCCAGGGTCTCTGCCTGTAAAAGTACCCGCGCCCGCTTTTAAGAATGAGACCGGTGTCATGCCCACTAATGCTTCCGGTCCGAAGGATGAACCGGAGGGCAGGAACCTGTTTGATCTACTGATCTATACGGTGATTGGAATCGCGATCCTTGCTGCAGCGTTCCTGCTGCATGGCAGGATTGCAAGAAAACAGAAAGGGCAGATGGGGGAGGTGGACGTGGGGTCATCATGGGCTGTATCGAGCATACGGAAGGCAGGCAGTGAATATGAGATAACAGTGAATAAAGATAGTAAAAAGAGAACGATAAAACTGAATGGGAAGTTCTATAAGAAGTTAATAAAGGATAAAAAGTTGACGTTTGGCAAGCAAACGATCTTGATCCTGTCTAAAAAAAGATGATTATACACCAAACAGGCAATATGTAAACTTTTCGTTTCGCGATCTTTGCAAAAGGAGAAGAAGTGAATTTTCCACAATTTTCTTAATATACCTCCAAAACATATTTTACATTGTACCTCATTATCATCATGAGGTTGGTGATTGTGTGGGGTGAACAACAATAGAGGAGGAAACAGACAATGAGTAAATGGAAATTCCTTGAGAAATTCAAGGACTTTGGGAAGGACGAAAAGGCATTCACAGGTCTGGAAGCAGCAATCGTGCTGACCGCGTTCGTCGTGGTGGCTGCTGTATTCAGCTATGTGGTGCTTGGAGCGGGATTCTTCACATCGGAGAAGAGCAAAGAGGTCATCCATACAGGTATGGACCAGGCAACTTCTTCGGTCGAACTCGCGGGAGATGTGATAGGTCACAGCAATGCTGGTAAGACGCTGTTAACGAATGTAACAGTGTATCTGCAGCTGACAGCAGGCAATAATCCTATTGACCTATCCAAGTTGACGGTCGCGTATGCAGACAAATACGTGTACCTCGGAAGTCTTACGCATAGCGACAATACGACATACGACAGCGACTACCGGAACACAGATAACGTAACTTCTGCTGGACAATGGGATTTTGCCTTTGTCGCTGATAAAACCGGTAGTTACGGGGATAACAATACCATGCTCGATTCAGGCGAGACGGCACGGGTGCATATCTCACTGCCTGCTGAAGCAGGGAACGGTAACGGAGGAGTTGCGGTCAATAACTGGTTCCAGATCGAGATGAAACCAGCAAGTGGAGCATCTCTCTCAATGGAGAAGACAATTCCGGGAGCTGTAGATACCATAATGGTGTTGTACTAAGAGGTGATGAAGATGAGACTATTTAATAAACTGTTGAAGGATGAGAGAGCTTTCACTGGTCTGGAAGCAGCGATCGTGCTGACCGCGTTCGTCGTGGTTGCAGCGGTATTCAGTTATGTGGTACTGGGTGCTGGCTTCTTCACATCTGAGAAGAGTAAAGAGGTCATCCACACAGGCGTTGAGCAGGCGACATCATCGGCAGAGGTGGTTGGTGATATCATCGGCAGAGAGACAACTGATGACAGTTATATAGACTATATCAACTTCACCGTTGAGTTGACAGCAGGCAACAACCCGCTCGATCTTGATCAGGCGACGATATCATATACATCATCGACCAAACACGAACCATCGGTGACCTGGGGGTACACGGTTTTTGAAGGTGACGACGATAACATGCTTGAACAGCACGAAAAAGCTGAGATCCAGGTAACGGTTCCGGAGAATCTTGGAACATATACGGAGTTCCAGCTTGAGTTCAAGCCAAACGTGGGTGGCACACTGCCGATATCGAGGACAACGCCGGGCACGATAGACGCGATAATGAGGTTGTACTAAGGGGTGATGAAGATGAGACTATTTAATAAACTGTTGAAGGATGAGAGAGCTTTCACTGGTCTGGAAGCGGCGATCGTGCTGACCGCGTTCGTCGTGGTTGCAGCGGTATTCAGTTATGTGGTACTGGGTGCTGGCTTCTTCACATCTGAGAAGAGTAAAGAGGTCATCCACACAGGCGTTGAGCAGGCGACATCCTCTATGGAACTCGGCGGCTATGTGGTCGGACACGGGTGGACGTATGACTACGTGAACGCGACCACTGGGAAATGGAACGCTTCGGGTGGTGGTACTGACTATCGGTCATACTACGCATGGGGCAATGCGACATCGGCTCAGAACAGAGTGAACGCGACCGGGCTCACCGTTATGGAGTTCCAGGTGGAGCTTGCAGCAGGACAGAATCCGATTGACATGGATAAGATTGTGATCTCATACAGCGATGATGATACGTATGTAGCCCAGGTGGACGCTGTAACAACTGCCAATGCAAGTAGCGGCAACTTTACCGTGACTGCAACGTCCGGACAGTGGACCTACAGCCTGCTGACAGGTGAGATGGGCGGTTCCAACATGCTCGATCCGACAGAGAAGATGCTGATACTGGTGGCATTGCCAGACTGGGGCGCAGTCGCTTATGAAGAGTTCGTGATCGATATAAAGCCTGCACAGGGAGCGACTCTGACGATAACGAAGACCGCACCGGGCGCGATACAGAAGACGATGGTACTCAATTAGAGTACCTTCTCTTTATTTTTTCGGAGGTGGGAATCATGGAATCGGATAAAAGATTGACATCGCTTGAAAACGGGTTCAAGATCGTGAAAGGGGAGATAAAAGCGTTACTGATAGATATCAGAGAGATCATGAATAACATAGAGAATCCATTC
Source organism: Candidatus Methanogaster sp. UBA203 (assembly GCA_002503595.1). Taxonomy (GTDB): domain Archaea; phylum Halobacteriota; class Methanosarcinia; order Methanosarcinales; family Methanogasteraceae; genus Methanogaster_A. The sequence continues at coordinate 9,893 of DASC01000188.1, forward strand.
TACAATACTCAAGGTATAACTGGTGGTCCGGATACATCAGTAGAGGCAAATGCGGAACTGAAGGGAGACGCTCCGGTGGGGAGCGTCCAGCCTGAAGATATGTTAGAACAGGAGCCCGAACGGGAGCACCATCCGGACTTTGCAGAGATGCCGGTGCAGCATGAGGGGATGCAGCCGATGGGAGTAGGACATGCACCTAACGTTGCAGAGACGCCAATGCAGCAGGGGATGCCTATGCAGCAGATGGGGGGAACACCTGAACCGTATCATCCGGGTTTTGCAGAGATGCCG
>DASC01000126.1 GCA_002503595.1 Candidatus Methanogaster sp. UBA203
TCTCCCGTTGTTCAGGACAGCGATCCGGTCGCCAAGCGCCATCGCCTCAACCTGATCGTGCGTCACATAGATGCTTGTTAGCCCGATATCCTGCTGCAACTGTGCAATCTCGCATCTCAACCGCTCACGAACGACCGCATCCAGATTGCTCAGCGGCTCATCCATAAGGATACATTCCGGTTCCGTTGCAAGCGCCCTTGCAAGAGCAATCCTCTGCTGTTCCCCGCCGCTTAATTTCATCGGATTTCTCTTCTCAAATCCATCGAGACCAACGAGCTCAAGGGCTCTTTTCACTTCAGTCTTATTGCCGCCTCGTTTACTCCGTTTATTTCCCGCTTTCAATCCGAATTCAACATTTTCATAGACGTTCAGATGCGGAAATAACGCATAATTCTGGAATACAAAACCGACCCCCCTCTTGTGAGGTGGCGTATCATTTATTCGTGACCCATCTATGTAGATGTCCCCCCTGTCCTCCTTCGTAAGTCCTGCGATCACCGATAGCGTGGTCGTCTTCCCGCATCCGGACGACCCGAGAAGGACAAACATCTCTCCTTTCTTTGCAGACAGATCAAGCGAGCTCAACACCTCGTTTTCTCCAAAAGATTTGCAGATGCCGTCCAGCTGAATCATTGCGCCTCTGCCCCCCATGTTCCGAGATTTCCATCTCCGATAGTTCCGAGATATTTGAATACGATGAGCGTTGTGAACGCGAAAGACATCAAGATCAGTGAGAGTGCGACAGACGCGCTGATATCGCCTGACATCGCATGCATGTAGATTCCAACCGTCATCGTCTCGGTTCTGTGCGGGATACACCCGGCAACCATCGCAGTTGCTCCAAACTCGCCAAGAGCACGAGCCCATGTCATAACAACGCCAGATGCGATTCCGTTTCTGGCAAGCGGAACCGATACCTTCTTAAACATGTAAAATTCCGATGCCCCGAGCGTTCTTGCAGCATCCATCACGTCCCGATCGATCGATTCAAACGCAGTCTTCGCCGATCTTATCAAAAAAGGGGACGCTACAAAGAGTTGTGCGATGATTATCCCCTTTACCGTGAACAGGACATCAAACCGGCTGAAGACCCCCTGCCCACCAAACGCGATGAGGATCGCAAGACCGCAGACGAGCGGCGGCAATACGATCGGAAGATCGACCAGCGTATCAAGGATATTTTTGCCTTTGAACCGCTTTGTCGCAAGGATGTATGCAGCCGGGATCCCGAAGAGGAGCGCAAGAAGAACGACAGCGATCGAGGTTTTGAGGCTCAAGAGGATGGCTGATATGATTTCAGGGGATCTGATCTCGCCTGCAAACTCGGCAAAGGATGTCGCTGTGAGGAGGCACGTGATTATAATTGCGATAAAGCCAAAGAAGATGCCCGCGATCAGGGATAATAAAATCCTAAAGGAGGAACTCATCTCTCCATCACCAGAAACTCAATTACATCCTTAAACTGCTTCACCTTGCCACCGCCCTGTGCGATCTTTGCCATCATCCTCGCCTCATCCGTAACCCGTATTCCTGCGATCATATCCGCGCCGTAATCGAAGAGAACATCAGACATCGGCGTGCCCGGACCGAGGACGATCGTGAACCCCTGGCTTAACTCCAGTAACCGCTCGAGTGACTTGTTTACGATCGATGAGCTCGTTATCGCAACAATATCTGCCTGTGGGATCAGGTGTTCTGCTGCCGTATCCGGCAAATCCCCTTTCTGGGGCTGCCTCTCAAAGACCCACAGTTCATCTGCAACTTTCCGCAAGTCATTAACCATCGGAAAATGCCCGACCATCGCTATATTCTTGCCAGCCCCGTTTTCGAGCAGAAAGTTGGTTACATTCAATTCCTTGCCCCGCGGGGCGATCATCGAGTTGACTGCTGCAAGACCGATGCCCGCCTCGATCATGTTCCACGATTTTAAGTACTCTGCAAGCTCTATTGCTGTCTTCTCGGTCAGTCCCCCGATATTCCGCACCATATAGTCGTGCCGTTCACCAAGATTCTTTGCAACCCCGCAGTTTCGGGATAGGACGCCGATCCATGTATAACCAACATGCACGTCACGGACTTTCACATCCGCATCCACGTTTGATAGATCAGAGATCAGATCATCGATCAGTTTCATGATGTTGCCTCGTCCTCGCAAATCATATATTATACTTCTCACTTGGATATGGGGTGAACCCATATTTCTCGTAGATCGCTTTGCCGTAATCGGAGGTAACGAAATCAACGAACTTCCTTGCATAGTCTCTGTTTTCCGAAAACGTTAATGTTCCTATCGGAATTGTCTTTATGATGTTTTCCTCTTCCGGTATCTTTATAATATCGGTCTCATCGGGAGCGAAAAGCACCGTTTCTTGCCATGTTATTGCTGCATCCACGTCCCCTCTGGATACATAAACGATGAGTGCATTTACCGTAGCACCACGGGCGATGACGTTGTCCACTACAGCATCCTTGATCCCGTTCTTCTCCAGGATCTTATCTCCTAACTTTCCAATCGCGCACGCCTTCGGGTCTCCGAGAGCAACTTTTACCCCGGGCTTTGCGAGATCATTCAGACAGGTTATATTTGCGGGATTTCCCTTCGGGACCGCTATCACAGGTACGTGGTATGCTACACGCTTTTCGTAATCGATGAGACCCAACTCCCGGGCAATGTCGAAATAGTACGTTGACCCTGGCTGATAAACATCTCCCTGCTGCGCCAGTTCCATCTGGTTTAACAGATGCCCGGAGCCAGCATAGTTGTATGTTACTTTTACACCATATTTCTGCTCGAATAAAGGTCCAAGTTCATCCATTGGCTTTTTCATCCCTGCACCACAGTAAACAAGGAGCGATTCCGGGTTTCCTGTTTCTGACTGTTCCTGATTTTCTCCGATGCATCCAGGTGCGATTGCACTGCAAAGCAGAATTATCGCCACGAATATCGTTGTTTTTTTCATTATGAGTTCTCCAATTATGGTTGTGTATCGCCGCCGTATCCAGTGAATAACATACGCGTTCGTGAAACCGGTATAAATGCATTTTGGTTTATAGTAGGATAAGGGTCAAGTTAAAATGATTGACCTGATATGTAATCGGAATTGCAGAACATGGGACATGAAACTGACTGAAGATCGGACAGGGCGATATGTTCTTATGGTATGCCGCAATATTTGCACATCATGCAACCGCGACAGTGGTTGTAACAAGCAAAGGAGGACACCAAAAATGAGAATAAGCGCAAGAAACCAGATTGAAGGCGTTGTGAAGAAAATAGAGAAAGGTGAGGTCGCATCTACCGTAAAGATCGAGATTACCGAGCCCGCTATCCTGACTTCGATGCTAACGAAAGAAGCCGTGGAAGATCTTGATCTGAAAGAAGGCGATAAAGTAGAAGCAGTGATCAAAGCGACAGAGATAGTGATACTAAAGGAATAATAGGGCACAATCGAAAATTCCAGTGAAATCACTATATCCTTAAATTTTTACCGCAGAGCACGCGGAGAGCGCAGAGGCACCAGGAAACCAAAGCGAGGATTGAAACGGTATCGAAACTCTGCGCCCTCCGCGTTCTCCGCGGTGATAAATCACTGGATTTTTAGACAGTGCCGAATAATAGGTTCCAAACGGACTCTTTTCTTTTTTCTTTTTTTATTTACGAAAATGTATATCGCAAGCCCGCTCCCAAAGGGCAGTTTTTTTACTCGATTTTTTTTGAAAAAAACCGTTTTTAAACCGAAGCCCCGTAAAATCCTCGTCCGTGTATCGCCTATATAGTTGCAGTATGTAGTCAAAAATATCGAGCGCTCACACCGTTTGAAATCACTGACATGCAGCCACGTGGTTCATTCATACACCAACCTCAAGCCCACACCCACCTCCCTCAGGTCCACAACTTGAGATAACATAATCTTCGAATTCAAGTCAGTGCAGTGGGCGGCATGCACGGTTTCCGGTTGTAATTCCTTCATATACTCATAAGTTCCCTGTAGCTGTTCGTAAGAGGGCGCGAGCAGGTGAAATCCCCCGATTATGTCAACCACTCGATCATCGCCGCAGATATTCTTTGCATATTCGGTGATGTTGCAGATCCCTGTGTGCGAACAACCCGTAACGATCGTAAGCCCTTTCGGTGATGTATAAACCAGCGCAGAATCGTCGATCACATAATCGTCTTCTTCAGTTCCATCTCGCAGGATTTTTCCAATCGGCACCATCGCTTCAAAGTCATTCGCTCTTTCAATCTCACCGAGAAAAACCAGGTTATCAGTCAGCCACAGGGGTTCCTTGCTCAATCTCATATTGAAGTGCCGGGATAACTTATCTTCCGAGATTAACGAACCAATCTCCGGGATACCGTCAACTGTTCTGGTTAAAAATGCAGAAGGATGGGCTACAAGACTTGGATTATCACAATCTACCTTTTCCATTCTTGCTTCGGTATAGAGTTTGATCAGATGGTAAATGCCCCATGTATGATCAAGATGCCCGTGAGAGAGTACTACGCTGTCGAGGTCCAGCAGGCGAATGCCCATCTTTTCCGCGTTTCTTATGAACGCATCCGAATATCCCGCATCAAACAGGATCCTGGTGCCTCCGTTTTGAAGGTGATAGGATACTCCCGGTTCACCCTGAAAGTAACGATCTATCAGGGTATTGTTATCCACAAGAACGCTCAATTCCAGCATTATGTCATTCCATCATCACATAATCCCATAACTCCAATATCAGTCGTACAACAACCGGGTCTCTTCATCCGCAAGTGTCGGTTGGATGATCTCAGTCCATCTCGGAGAGTTCCATGTCCCGAGTGTCGTATGCGTCTCATAGTAGTTCTGGGGGATCGGATGCGTCCCGATCACAACATTAAGCCCATATTTTGCCCGGATAAAGTCACGGAAGTGGGTCACACGGGGGCATGGCGGATATCCGACGACCAGCCCTGTGGCGAGGTGTATCACCTCCACCCCGTTCTTCTTCATCTCCTCCGGAGCATATTCGATATTTCCGCCAGGGCAGCCACCACACGCAGTATATCCTACCAGTTTCACCTCTTTGCCCTCATAAATGCTGAATGCACCTTCCCTGTTGTTAAGCGCCCTCAGACATTTGCCTCCGGCACATGCACGGTAGCGGTCGCATATAATAATCCCGATCCGGATTTCATCGCTCATTTTACGTCCTCTGCAACTTTTAGTTCTTGATTGCGGGTAATAAATGCTTTTTAGACGCAGATGATCTTTCACCCCAATATCTTAATGATCATTTCATTTTTTTCTTCGCTTTTGCAAGTTTCTTCTTTGCATCGCCACTTCCGGACGCAGCTTGTTTTTCAAGTTCTTCTAACATTGCCTTTTTCTTAGAGCTCCTTCTTACCATATCCTTCTTAGACATTGCCATAGAACGTACATTTTGAATTGCACCGTACTTAAATGATTTCAGAAAAACTATGCTATGTCAGCAAAACTGCTAACAGATCCGCTTTCACTGATGTACTTTATCACCGGGATCTCTGCCAGCAACCACCGGCAGTCTGGAATATCGGAAACCCTGATTTCATACCGATACCGATATATTCCCTGAATGCCAGATGTGCCCATCATTCCAAAACGCCCTCCGATGCAGAAAAAACTCCGATCACGCAAATATCAGAGAAGATGCAGAGAATCGTTCCCCGGAGGCGGTGGGATGCTTGTAGGGGTTGGGGGTGAATTATATGCTGCGTCCCCGAAATAGGAGTCAACAACGAAAAGCATTGGATGGATAGAGATGAGATCGATGATGTACATACACGAAGAGAGATCAAGAAGTGTTGAAACGCCATACATAAAAGCAATCCGGATGATTCTGGTATTTATGATTCTGGGAACTGCTCTTTGTGTCGAAGCAAATCCAGCAGTTCCGGACCGATCCGAAAATGTGATGATTACGGAAATATACTACGACACCTATCTGAAGGGGGATACCGATGGCGAATTCATAAGAATACACAATCCAACCGAATATCCAATCGAGATTGGTGGCTGGCAGATAACCGATCTTGAGGGTGCTATCACATTCCCATCATTGACAGGTATGGATGCGGGGAATTGTTTGTATCTCGCGTATAATGCAACCGCATTCTATGATGAGACGCTCCAGAGAGCGGATTTTGAGTATGGTGTGGATTCCGATTCGACACCGGATATGATAGAAACTTATAGAACAATAAAATTATCTAATGCAGGAGATGAAGTGATCCTGAAGGATGAAAAAGGCGATATCGTGGATGTTGTGATTTATGGCAGCTCTGACTCTGATGCTGTAGGTGGGTGGACCGGTACACCTGTGGAGGGTGTGCGTGAGGGTGTGATCCTGGAGCGGGACAGAGATGAAACCACTGATAAATATGAGGATACGGATTCTGCAGAAGACTGGAACGACTTTCGGGTGTACGGTGTCGGACAGTCGCACTTCTCTTATGAGACATTCGGTTTTGACGGGAATGTGACGGTATTCACCTCCCCGGACAGCAGCTTTACAGCAATCGCAGATGCGATCGACAATGCCAATGAATCGATTTGCCTTAATCTTTACCAATTTCATAACTTCTATCTGATGGATCGCATAATAGATGCGATAGAACGGGGAGTTGAAGTTAAGATGATGCTTGAAGGTGGCCCTGTAAACGGGATTGCCGATGAAGAAAGGTATGTTGCAAGCAAGACCGTTACTGCAGGCGGAGATGTCAGGTTCATGATATCTGATGGAGACAGAGGTATTCATGACAGATACGCATTCAATCATGCGAAATATGCGATTATAGACGATGAAACGACTATAGTAACCTCAGAGAACTGGAAAAATACAGGTGTGCCCATCAACAATACTTTTGGAAACAGGGGCTGGGGCATCATCATAAACAATCCGGATACCGCAGATTATTTCAGCAGCGTATTCGTTGAGGATTGGAAGCCTGCAAGCAAGGACAGCTTTCCATTCACATCGGATGACCCGATCTACGGGACTAAATATGGCAGCCCCCCGCCTGATTTCGTGCCAGACCGCACAATCCTGACTGGCAATTACTCCCGTCCGTTCGGTAGCGAGATTGTTTCAGGCAAGTTCAATGTTTCTCCTGTTTTATCTCCGGACACCTCGCTACTGGAGACCAAATCTATCATCGGCGTGATAAAAGGAGCGAACGATTCTGTTTATGTGGAGCAGCTCTATATCAGGAACTGGGGTACTCCTGCCGACCCGGAACCAAATCCCTTCCTGGAGGCTACGATCAACGCATCAAGGAGGGGATGTGAGGTGAAGATATTGCTTGACTCTGTGTATGGGGAGAAGAATGAGGGGATAGTCGAGTGTCTGAACGATATTGCCGCAGATGAAAATTTAAATCTTGAAGCAAAGCTAATAGACAACGTTGGGATGGGGCTTAACAAAACACATAACAAAGGTGTGATCGTTGACCACAGTCAGGTTCTGATCTCAAGCATCAACTGGAATGAGAACAGCGCGAGAAACAACCGGGAAGCAGGTTTGATCATCGAGAATGAAGATGTGGCTGAATTTTATACTGATATCTTCTTTTATGACTGGTGGAATGGCGCATTTCATCCCAGAGCGTCTTTCACGTATGCTCCTATCCACCCGGTTGTGGATCAAAACATAACCTTCGATGCCAGTAGTTCCACTGACCCGGACGGAAGGATTGTAGAATACAACTGGGACGACGGGTGCGAAAACACAACAACCACCTCGTGTCCGGTAATAACCCACGCCTACACCATCCCGGGCAGTTACACCGTAACCCTGACCGTAACAGGCGATGACGGCACAACCGACACAACCAGTAAAATCATAACGGTGGATGGCATCTGCGGCGATCTCAACCACGACGGTACGATCACCATATCAGATGCGGCAATCGCGCTCTTGATGGTGGTCGGAGCGATTCCTGATACACGAGAAGCGGATATGAATGGTGATAACCGGGTGACCTCGCTTGATGTATTGATGATTCTACAGAGCGTATCTGGCTACGTATAAACGGCTGATCACCCGATTCCCGGGGAAACACCAGCAATTCCTGCTCTCTTATTTTGTTTTTATCCAAGCTGTCTAAAATTATACCGCCGCTCGTTGTTGATTTGCCTTAGGACATGGCGAGTAGAAGCACGCAATATCATAGCAGCACCACATCAGACGCAACCGTCGTCGGGCATGGCGCAATATCAAGACAGACGAGTGGTATCTCTTCTCTGCAAGGGGTTCTTGTGACCTGGGTCAGGGAACCGGATAGTATTATGATATATAAGAATCTATAGTATACTATATGGCAGCCAGCACGACGATCTGCATAGAACCCGGAGTGAAGGACCTGCTGACGAATCTGAAACGTCATCCTCGTGAATCATATAATTCAGTCGTTGCGCGGTTGACGAATCTGGCGATCGAAGTGCGACCACTGAGCGATGAGGCGATACAGGGCATTGAAGAGGCACTTGAAGACATCAAACAGGGGCGCTTGCACTCCGAAGAAGAGATTATGGAAGAGTTTGACCTGCTATGAGCTACAAGGCCAACTATACCGCAAAAGCGAGAAAGGATCTCAAAAATCTCCCCCCGGATGTTGTGCAGAGGATCATTCTATCGATCAAGTATCAGGGATGACCCCTACGCTCATGTCAAGAAGAATCAGCCTCTGAATGTTTCTATCGATTCTGATATAGGTCTTATCATCGAGAGCATCGAGATCTTTCTTTGCGCTCTTCTTGATCCGGATTTCATACATCTTGTTTCAACCTGTGCCTTCTATAGTCCCCATAATCCATCGTTTCTTCAGTTTTCAGCACTTCAAAATCCATAGCGTCATCATAATCTTCCAACATCCTCATCACTGCTTTAAATGTAGGGATATCCATAATAACTCCCTTTTTCTCGTTATTTTGGTAAACATACTGCAAATTCTCTTCTTTTATCTTAAGCATCTTCACCCTCCTTATCTACTTTAAAATCTATTCAGCAACACACCATTTAAGGGTTACGATTCTCCGATTCTCCTTCTGTTCGCCCGCCATTCCCCCAATTATCAGAAAAAACCAAACCGCAAATCCCGCCAAAGGTTGTCCCGCCCAATCGGACAAATCGTTCCAGTCCCGGATCATCGATCGGGTCATCCCAAAGTCCGGGTGCGCTTTCGGATGCCTCCGTCAGAATCGCTCATGTCGTCCGGGGACTCCTGCGCAGCGAGAAGGACGGGCTTTGCATTTCCTTGGGGGGTTTTAGTTCCAGCCTGCCGCCGTCCGGGGCTGCTGTCTCGTATTTGAGTGCGGTCTGGTGCATGAGTTGTGTGGTGGCGGTTCCGGTCCGTATGATGTGGCTTTCGGTGTTTGCGAAAGTCTGTTGCGGATGCTTGCCATTCGGTGACTGTGATTTCAGTTGTGCCCGGACCCAGGGGCGACTCAAGCTGTTTGGATGCCCGGTCTTTGACCTTGCCTCGGTGCGGTCCGGGCGTCGGGCGGTCTGCCAAGGCGGAGAGTTACATCGCGAACCTCGGGCTAAAGCCGCGAGGCATCAAGATGATACTCAGGGATTATTTTGCTAGTGGAATATTAAACATTGATATTATAATTCAGTTTCGATTCACGGTAAATAGAAGTCAGAAACACCAGATATGATTTCATAATGTGGAACTGCGCTCTTAACTTGATAATACCCTGCAGACATTTCTGTGGTATTAATAAAAACACTATACTTTCCAGAACCTAATGTGGTAATAGTTAAACTGTTGTTAGATATAATCTTCATATTATGATGTGGTTCTATATTATCAATTGTGGAAATTGGATGAAGATAACCTGATTCTTCTTTTAGCATTTTTATTGATAACCCGGTATCAGGGCCTTTTACCTGAATGGAATAATAAATAATTGAATTGTTTCTAAAATTAAGTTCTTCTGTAACTACTCACCCCCCACCG
>DASC01000104.1 GCA_002503595.1 Candidatus Methanogaster sp. UBA203
GGTTGACACTTATATGTTATGGTGATCTGAGAGGGGGTTCTTGTTATTTTCTGGTCACTCAGATGCGGGTTAAGGATGGCAACAAAGCCGGACTCATAACCCATCTGACAAATGAGGGGAGGGTTCTTCTGAAGAGCCGGATGGGGGACTTCACATCCGGTTCTGTGAGGGGGCTCATAGTAACCGCAAAGCCAAGAATACTGCAGGAGGTGGAGCTATCGAGCTCTATCAGTAGTTATATTGGCACAGACGCCCCATCCATGTCATTCGTCCATTCGTTGGATTTGTAATCCCTGATCCGAACACCACGAGATGTGGCAGCACCCAACGATAGATAAATATATATACTATGAAACCAATAAATGTTTAATCCTTGTAAGATTGCGAGGAAAATAAAACCAGAGGTGGAAACATGGATATTGGAGCTATATTTAGTGATTCGTTGGGATACCCTTCGAAAAACCTGAAACGAGTTGTTGTGCTTGGCATATCATTGCTATTTTCGATCCTGATCATACCGTTATTCATACTGTTTGGGTATGCATTGAGAGTGATTAGGAAATCGGTAGAGGGAGAGACTGAACCGCCAGCATTTGATGCTTTGGGCGCAATGATTGTAGACGGGTTGAAATATATAGTTGCGGTGATAGGATATTTCTTGATACCTGGGATACTGATGGGAATGGGCATAATGCCAGTTATCGCTTCGATCACGGCGAATGATATGATGAGTAGCGGTGCATCCGTTATTGCCCTTTTAACAGGGTCCGGGCTATTCTTAGTCGGGGTTCTCCTGATGATAGTCATATCGGTTATTGCGAACATGGGAATTGCAAATATGGCGCATACAGGCAAACTTGGAGCAGCATTCAGATTCGGTGAGATTCTGCGAATAATCGGATCGATTGGTTGGGGCAAATACATTANNTATTTCGCAACAAGTCTATTATCTGGTATATTGTTCTTATCGTTATAGCAATGCTGTTTTCAGTGGTCGGGGTGCTCGTGCAATTTATTCCGATTTTAGGATCCCTGGCGTATATTCTGGTGATAGCCCCGTATGCATTCATCTTCCAATACAGGGCAATCGGTCTGATATACAGAGAAGGAATCTAAGAAAAGAGGTCATTCCACGATTCGGATTCATCGGGATACATCACCCCGTCTTCAGTGACAACAGCAGTGACGTTCTCCATAGGCGTTGCATCGAACGCGGGATTATACACCGCGGCATCTGCTGGCGCAAGCATCACATCCTGGATGCGCCGCAGTTCGTCGGGATCCCGCTCTTCGATTACGACGTCGCGCTCAAGCCCGGTAGGATCGAACGTGGAGATCGGTGCTGCAACATAAAACGGTATCTTATGCTCTTTTGCAAGCACCGAATGGGTATACGTCCCGATCTTGTTAAAGACCGCATCCTTCGTGATCCGATCCGCGCCAACGATCACCTTGTCGATCAATCCTTTCCGCATCATCAAGCCTGCGGCAGAATCCGCGATCAGTGTGACCGGTATCTTATCCTGCATCAGTTCCCAGACCGTGAGCCTGCTTCCCTGATTGAGCGGACGGGTCTCGCACGAGACGACAGATATTGCTTTTCCCTCTTCTGCCGCCGCCCGGATCACGCCAAGCGCGGTTCCAACGTCCACGCACGCGAGTCTGCCTGCATTGCAGTGTGTCAGTACCGTGTCGCCATCCTCAAAAAGCGCTGCGCCGTGTCTGCTAAGCCGTGTGTTTCGCTCCACGTCCTCGTCAGCGATTGCGGTTGCCTCAGAGAGTGCGATTCTCCTTGCTTCATCGATGCTGCCTGCTCTTCTGACCGTATCCATCACGCGATCGACACCCCACATAAGATTAATCGCAGTCGGTCTCGTCATCCGGATCCTGTCTGATGCGATCTCGAGATCACGCATGAACTCTGAAAGCGTACTTGCGGTACCTGTATGCGCGGCAAGTGCGACCCCATAGCCCCCGGCAGCACCGAGTGCGGGCGCACCCCGGATGCGTAGCGAAACGATCGCCTCGCAGAGTGTGGGGACAGTTTTGCATTCGATCGCCCTGTACTCGGAAGGCAGCAGGGTCTGGTCGATCGTGATTATCGTGCCGTTTTCCCATCTGATGGTTCGCATGGTCTGGATATTGGTGATCCAGAATTGTTAAACCTGACTGGTGGTACTTGCGCCCTATAACGTCAAACTTCACAAAGAGATAATATAGAACTGTTACTACTTTTACACGGTAATCATGAATCGGGAGTATCCAATAATAGAAACGATGAAATGGCGTGAAAGAGAATCATTTGAGTCGGATGTTCTCACTACCGGTCTGAGGGTGTATGTCATCGGTCATAAAAACGGTAGATTCAAAGGCAGATGGAACGGGATCTGGAACCTGCCGCTTAAGATCGCGGATGCTGTGAACTTTGGCATAGTCAGGGATGACGGGATACCGATCGACTGGCTGCCTGACTTCTGCAAGGAGTTTGCATTCGGCGGCGATGTCGAGAGAACGTTTGAGATCGGGGAACTATCCATCGATCAGTTTGTGTTCGTCCCGAAATTCAAAAGAGGTGTCTGCTGGATATTTGAGATTAAGAACAGGGGGGATACAAAAGTAGCGTTTAATTTCATAGCAAATCCGGTCACAAATCTCGAATGGGAACTGAAACAGACCGGGGATGTGTGGAAGGAGAAGAAATATCTCGGAACTTATGATGCGCGCAGGAGAATGATCCTTGTGCGCCACCATAAGCGACCGAACTGGATGATGCTCTTTGGCTCGAATCGTGAACCTGCGTATGTGTGCTGCGATGTCGCCGATATCAACGACTGCAAGCATCGTGGCGGATTTCCCGGTCCCAGGGATCACTGTGTGGGCAGTTCTATCATGAGCTACAAGATCGAGATCGATGCAAACGACACGGTCGAGATCAGGTTTGTGCTGGCTGGTGGCGATGCGACATATCATCGATTGATCGAAGAGTATGAGGAGCTGATCGGTTCAACCAAGGAATTGTTAGGCGTTACGATAGAAGCGTATACCGGCTATCTGCAGACGGCATTGAACTTTGAATCCGGGATTAAGGAGATCGATGATGCTTTCATCCGTTCGAGTATCGGGATGCTGCTTCTGAAGCACTACCAGCACGGATACGGTCTCGGATTCATGGCGGGACTGCCGCACTTTCCCATATACTTTGGAAGGGATATCGCATGGACGGTACTGGGGAGTAATTGTATAGGAGACTTTCTGGCATCACAATCTGCGCTCGCGCTGCTTGCACGATTCCAGGCAAAGACTGATGGCGAGGACGCGGTGAGGGTTCCATTCTACAAGGGAGAGATTCCGCATGAGATCAGAATGGACGGATCGATCTACTACTACACAGTCGATGCGACCCCTCTCTTTGTGATCGCGCTTTATGATTATTACAGATGGTCGGGGGACAAGAATTTTGTCAGGTATCTCTACGACAACGTGGTAAGAGCACTCGGCTGGTGTCTGAAGGCAGACCGCGACGGCGATGGCTTGATCGAGCACGGTCCTGAGGGTTTTCTTCAGGACACGCAATGGATGGACTCGTACTTCAGGGGAAAGTCAGGTGTCGATGTTCAGGCGATATTCGGTCACGCATTCAGGTGCGGGGCAGAGATCGCAAGTGAGTTCGGCGACGACGATCTCGCAGAGGCGTGTATGAGCCGCTACAGCGAACTCAAGTCGCTCATCATCGAGCGGTACTGGGACGAAGCGTACGGGTTTTTGTATGACACGATACGGCCAGACGGCACTCTGCAGAAGGATATGACCGTGAACGCTGTCATTCCGGTGTTTTTCGATATCATCGAACCTGATAAAGCGGAAAGCATCCTTAGATGGATGGAGAGCGAGGAGTTCACAACATCATGGGGTGTCAGGACCCGTGCAAAGAGCGATCCCGGGTATGACGGGAAAAGTTACCAGAAAGGCGGTGTCTGGCCCTTTGTCACGGGCTGGGTTGCGTATTCCGAGTTTTCCCATGAAAATTTCAAGGAAGGATTCTTAAAGACATACCAGATGACCGAGATGCAGCGGTTCTCCAAGTTATACTTCAAGGAAGTCCTATCAGGAGATGTGCCGCCTGAGCCATCCGGGGAAGAAGACCCTGCCGGATGCTTCGTCCAGGCGTGGTCCGCAACGATCTATATGTACACGATCGTTCGTGGATTTCTCGGCATTACGCCGCACGCTCCGGAAAGTGTCACAATCTGCCCATACCTCACCAAGGACTGGAACCTATCGATTAAGCGACTCGCGGTCGGCGAAAGCTTATTATCATTCGAGTTGAAATTGGATGGCACTGATGTTGTGGCAAGTATCAGAAATGAGGGCAACGTCATTGACATAGATTTTGGTGTCGTGGTTCCGGTGATCGTAGATCATCCGAGCGCAACCATCAACGGTGTCAAGGTTGACGTGACAACAGAAATTATCAAAAGGAGGTATACGAGAATTATGACGAGATTTTCACTGGAGAAAGAGGATGTGTTGGACAAGAAAGATGTCAAGAACATAGTATTCAAGATGGAGGGGAGCAAATGAAGATATTTATCATTTCGTCTGCGGAAAAAGCGATAGACTTCAGAAAGTATGGTGGAACCGAACTTGTTGTAGGTGATCTGGCAACAGAGCTCTGTAAATTCGATGAGGTAGAGGAGGTTGCTGTTGCATGTTGCAAGGGTTCAATCCTTCCGGAGAACCTACCGAAACTGAGGGTAATAGAGACCGTGGAGGAATCGCAGGATGTTTACCATGATTGGTTTGCAAAGGAAGAGCAAGCATATCAGGTCTATGAAAAATACCTGAAGGATTATGATGTCATTGTTGATAATATCGGATCTAATCTGGTATATGACCATAAGATTGCGCATCCTGATGCGAACATCTGCCATGTATTCCATGGAGCATGTGGATGGGAGAGAGCCCCGCGGGTACAGGGCGATCCGTGCTTCATCGCAGCGTCCCGCGCTCAGGCGATGAACATCACAAATCGCATTGGAGTACCATGCAAATGGATTCCGCACGGTATAAATACCGAGTTGTATCCCTTCAAAGCCGAGAAAGGGGATCGCTACATGTCTGCAAACAGGATATGCAGCGATAAAGGAATTCTGGAATTTGTTCAATTGATGAAAGATTCGAATGCTTGCGGGGATGTCTGCGGCGAAGATTACTTCGTTGACAGTCAGGAATACGTCGAAGAGGTGAAATCCCGGTGCGACGGCACCCAGGTGCGGTATTACGGCACCTTGTCGTACGAAGATAAGATAAAGTTTCTCCAGAACGCGAAAGCCGTGATCTCGCTTCCGATGTACCCGTTCATGGAGATATTCGGCCTTCATGCTACAGAAGCGATGTGCTGCGGAACGCCTGTGATCGCGCTCCGGAGCGGTGGCTTGACCGACCAGATAGTAGATGGTGTGACTGGTTTTTTGTGCGATGCGTTAGATGAGGTGCAGGAGATCATCGTTGCCGATAAGGTGAGCGAGATCGATCCTTATGAGTGCAGAAGACGCGTCGAAGAGCATTTTTCAAGGGAAGTTATGGCAAAGCGGTATCTGGAGTACTTCAAGAAGGTTCTTAAGAGGTGATATAAAATCCCGCTGGCGTTCCCTGAAAACGTGCCAGCAGGTACGGAATACCGGAAGTATGGACCGACACCGGATGACGCTTACCCTCACTGGTATCAGATTCCGCTCGGCGACGATGATGGCGGTTGGATCATTGCCATAATATCAACCGACCGCGGTATCGGTGATGATGATGATCTTACAGCAAATGGCGTGATCGTGGATGACGGCGGCAGCCGGAATGATCGATTTATAGGTCATTTCATATCCACACAACCACCAGTAAATACATACCGAATATGATCCCAGATCCTCGCCTTGCCACCTACCCGTTCACATCAGACGCCACAGCTTATGTCATGAATCTTGGAACCCCGATCCCGGATCTCCTCGAGAAGCGCGCTTACGCCCGCGCCCGCCGTCGCGGCATGGACCGGGTGATTCAGGCGATCGAGGGCGGGATCGAGAGCAATACCGAAATCCCGTCCGAACTCGAACTGCTCTCATACCCGATCGCCAGGATGATCGTATCCTGCATCGACGATGACTATCTGATCCGCAGATACGCTCTTGCCGAGGCAAAAGCCGTGCACGAGTCTCTCGGAACCGAACCGCGGGATTTTTTGATAGCGATGGGGCAGGAGTTCAAGATGCACCCGACCCCATCCGATCAGGGGTTTAAGATGCATTTCGCGGAATATGTCAGGTACGCCAACCGTATGCACGCTCCCGGATGGAAACTCGTGAACCGGCGGCTCTATCACGGCTTGGTCATGCTCTCTCTGCGCGAGTTCAGACGGCTGCTTCAGGAGGCGATCCGCGATCACATACAGCAGGATCTGCCGCTTTCCGTCCCGCCTGAAATCTGCGATGCGTTATCACAGTATATTGCCGATGCAAGGGCATCTCTTGGAGCACGAAAGACCGAGTTCGAGATCGAGGGTGCGGTCGAGCCGGATGCGTTCCCACCGTGCATCGCACACGCGATTCGCTTGCTGCAGGCAGGCGCCAACCTCCCGCACTCCGCGAGATTTGCTGCCACATCGTTTCTGCTGAATATCGGCATGGACGTAGACGGGATCATCCGCATCTTCGGCGGATCGCCTGATTTTGATGAAACACGGACCAGATATCAGGTCGAGCACATCTCAGGGAGCGAATACACCGCGCCCGGCTGCGATACGATGAAGACGTACGGAAACTGCGCAGGCGCTGATGAGCTCTGTACGAGGATTAAGCATCCGCTTAACTATTACCGGATCAAGAAACGGGAACAAGGCGTGGTGTCGAAGGCATAATGGTGGAAGTCAGTGCAATACTAAAAAGGGAGGCTAATCATGAAACCCGAAGTCGTAAAATATGATTTTGAGAATGAGTTCTTTATAGGGGGGTGATGATCGTAATACTTAAGAGTGATTAGCACCCACAATAGCTGTAAGGCTCAGCGTGCTAATGGGGGTTCATTGGCGTGAGACTTAAACGAAAGGGAGTGATCTAATGGCAAGTAAAGGACCCAAAACACTGAGAGGAATGGAACGGAAAGTGATGACCGGGGATGGCAGAAAAAGCACTCCGACAGAAAAAGCCATGAAAGATATGAATAAAACTGCGAAAGAAGCGCAGGAACTGTTGTTTGGGAAGAAAAAGAAAACAACAAAGAAAAGGAAGAAATAATTAATAAATAAAAATTATTTGATGAGTCTGAAAGGAAGTCGGAATATGGGCGTGTTTGATTTAGATTATGACGCTTTCGCATGGAAGAAAAAGAAGGCTGATGCAGAGAAATGGGGGCTGATTTATGACAGTAAATAAGACCAAATTAGAAGAGTATGCAAATAAAGTTTATAGGGGTGACCTCAGACGTTTTAAAGAAAAACAACAGAAGGATTCTTCGTATGCATTTAGTCTGTTCTATGCAGAACAGTCAAAAACCACGAAAGGAAAGCGGGTAGCAATAAGTTCGTCTCAAGGAACAGTAGTGATTGATAAATGTAAACGGAAATGCGTGGTTTGCGGTAAAAAGTATGATAGAGATCCTGGTGACTTTCAGATTCATCATGTGGATGGCGATCGTTCAAAAACGACCACGCGTAATTTAGTTCTGCTGTGCCATAGTTGCCATAAAAATATTCATACAATCGCAAATGCAAAACTGAAGGATCATAAGGTAAATAACAAAAGCACTTCTTCTAAAAAGACTCAATCCCCATTTGGTCTGCCTTCGTTTAGTCCACCTTCATTCGCTGCACCAAAGAAGAAAGGTCGAAAGAAAAAGAAGGATGACGATCCATGGTGGATTTAAGTAAAAATGAGGTGAGAAAATGCCAAATATAGATAAGATAATCAAAATTGGCACAGAAATAGTAATAGTTATCATA
>DASC01000222.1 GCA_002503595.1 Candidatus Methanogaster sp. UBA203
CCATAACTACTTTATATCGTTGCTGCCCAATACCAAAGACAACAGGGTAACGGGCGAATCATGGATCCGATCCACATCTTCGCAGTCTTTGCGATAGTCCTTGCGGTGGGCATCATCGCACAGGTGGTCAGCAGACTCACGCGGATGCCGAGCATCGTCTTCTTGCTTGCGGCAGGGATACTGCTCGGACCGGAATGCGCGTGCTTGATCGATCCGTGGATATATGGTGATGGTCTGAACTTGATCATCACATTTGCCGTGGTGATCATCGTATTCGACGGCGGCATCAACGTCGATCTCAGGCACATCCGCAGGGTCTCAGGAAGTGTCCTTGCGCTGATCAGCATCGGCGTACTGATCACCATGATCGGCAGCGCTGTTGCAGCTAATGAACTGGCAGGGCTTGACTGGGAGTTTGCGCTCCTCTTCGGCGCGCTGGTGGCGGCGACAGGTCCGACCGTCATTGTGCCGTTGATGAAGGCGATACGGGTGAATAACCGGGTGCGCAGCATTCTGGAGGTCGAGGGCATATTTAACGATGCAGTCAGTATAATTCTTGCTGCCATTATTTTTGAATGGATCATGACACCGTACCCGCACCCGGGATACGAGATTGCCATGTTCCACATGAGGATCGCGATCGGGGGGACAGTCGGGCTGGCTGGCGGGCTATTATGCGTATTTGCACTACCCAGGATCCATGCCATCACTAGTGAACTGCTGAACATCACCACAGTCTCATTTGTTCTGATCACATACACGGTTGCAGAACTGATCTTAAACGAGACCGGAATCTTTGCGGTGGCGGTTTCCGCAATATGCGTGGGCGCGTCAGATATACCGAACAAAAAGGAGATACGGGAGTTCAAAAGCGATTTATCGATCATTCTGCTATCGATAATCTTTGTTCTTCTTGCTGCAATGATAAGATTTGACAGCATCCGGTCCATCGGGATAAACGGCGTATTCGTTGCTGCTGCCCTGATCTTTATCGTGAGGCCGGTTGCGGTCTTTGCATCGACAGCGCATTCGAAACTGCGGTGGAAGGAGCGGTTGTTCATATCCGCGATAGGACCTCGTGGAGTTGTGCCTGCATCGATGGCGACATACTTCGCAATCGAACTTGCTGATACGGACGCGGGCAGTGCCATCATGGGTCTTGTATTTATATGCATCATCATCACAGTAACACTGACTGGCATATCTGCAAGGCCTGTTGCAAGAGCACTTGGGGTAATACCAATGGAGATACTAATTGTCGGAGGCGGCGGTGTCGGGTGCACGCTCGCACACCGCCTGATCCGGAGAGGCGAGAACGTGGTCGTGGTCGATAAGGATCCTGAAAACTGCCGGCGTGTGGAGGAACTCGGGGTGCCCGCGGTAGAGGGCGATGCAGGGGACGTGGCAGTCCTTACGAAGGCAGGCATCGAAAACGCCAGATATCTTGTAGCGACCACCGATCAGGATGGCGTGAACCTGCTCGTCTGTCAGGTCGCAAAGAACAAGTTCGGGTTCGGGGAGAACAAACTCGTCGCGCGTGTCAATGACCCGAAGAACCTGGCCACATTCCGGGATCTCGGTATCAGGTCGATGAGCCCGATCACGTCGGCAGCCTCGATTCTGGATAATCTGATCACGCACCCGAGTCTCTTCTCGATGTACGAACTCGGCGAACGGGGTGATATCATCGAGATACCGGTAGCCAACCCGGAGATGATCGGAACGCCGGTACGAGATCTCCAGCTTCCTGCTGACGTGCTGATCGTGCTGGTTCGGAGGGGCGATGCAACGCTGATCCCGCACGGTGATCTGATCATCGAAAGCGGCGATCGGGTCACGTTCATGGGCGCGAGGGATGCTGTTAGAAAGGCGGTCGATATGTTCTGGTAGGTGTGTGGTATATGTGTAGTAGAGACGTAACGCGCCCGGGCCACGTCAGGTCATCTCAATGACCATCTTCCCCTTCCTCATCGGGACGATCTCGCGTCGCTCACCATCAAATGTCCTTGCAAGCTCGCGTCCGTCCTGCAGGTGGTCGAGAAGCAGTGCCAGCGCAGCCACCTCTGAATGGGGCTGGCTTCCTGCTGCAACATTCAGATCAGCGAGATCGTAGATGGCGGGAGGTACTTTTTCAGCGCCGACGATGATCATGAGATCGCGATTTTGCATCTCAGAGGTCACATCAGGCAGATTCAAGCCGTACATCGTGAGGTGCACAACCATGCCGCCCTGCTCCTTCCACTGCTTGATCGCCTCCCTCCAGTTGACACCGATCTCGACAAAGAAGTCCCCGCCCCATGCCCGCGTCACGTTATCGATGCTCTCCTTGATTTTCGGGTCATCTGCCGCAAGGAGCATCCCGGAAGCGCCAAGCGCACGCGCTGTCAAGCCCACATGCGTGGTTATGCGCTTGTCCCGCACCGGGCGGTGTCCGATCCGCAGTACGACGAGTTTCATGCGAGAATCTCTTTAATTCTGTTGTGGTCGAATCGATCCAACACAAGCAGTAAAAGCCACCGGATTTAACCACAGAGGACACAGAGAGCACAGAGTTTTTAAACCGATCCTCTGTGTCCCTCTGTGCTCTCTGTGGTTGTATTCCTTACCGATGTCGTTTATGTTAATTGCGGTGTTGTGCATCCAACTGACCATTAAAGAATCTCTTTAATTCGCGCCTCACACATTTTTATCTGTCGATCAGATTCCTCTTTTGTGATTGCGCTGACGATTATGCCATGCGCATCCACCACCCCACCATAAATTAGATCGTGCGCATTGCAGTCGTATGGTTTGCCGATAACGTCTTTCGAATCCATCGCTATTGACCTCTTATACTATGTAGCGTATGTTATGCGATAAAAACTTATCCACGCTCTGCCTTCATCGCCGCTTCAGGACGTTTGGGTTACGCCGGGGTTGGGATTCGAACCCAAGTGTTCCAAGGGAACAACAGGTCTCGAGCCTGCCGCGTTAGTCCGCTCTGCCACCCCGGCAACATGCAACGTCTTGGTGCAGGGTGTTACATTACGCTGACGACTATATTTAATGTATATGGTTCAGGTGGGTGAGATGTGGGCATTCGTATACAAAAATCTCGAAAACAGGGGATTCGTTTTTCGGGCACTGTCTGAAAATCAAGTGATTTATCACCGCGGTCTGCGAAGCAGCGCCGAAGGCCGAACGCAGAGGGCACAGAGTTTCAAGACTGCGTAAGTCCTCTGCGTGGCTCTGCGGTAGAATCTAATGGCATGGCGATTTCACTGGGAAAATCGACATTGCCTGTTTTTCATTCTCACTCCACCACAAGCACCGTGATCAGGTTGGTGGTTCCGGCAACGAAGATCGGCACTCCGGTCGTGAGCACCACCCGGTCCCCTGCCTTCACGAAGCCGGCGTCCATCGCGGATCGCACCGATGCATCCATCGCCTCGTCGGTCGTTCCCACCACTGGGATTCGGAGCGGAGTAACACCCCACACAAGCGCAAGTCTGCGGAACGTCGATTCGTCCGGTGTTATCGCGATGATCGGAGTTTCCGGGCGGTACATCGAGACGACCGTTGCCGTGCTTCCCGAGTACGTGGTGGTGATGATCGCTGCGGCATTCAGATCGCGTGCAAGCTGGCAGACGGCGTGCCCGATACTGCGTCCGATCGAGAGCCCGGTCGCACCGGTGTCTGCTTCCGTGCGCACCCGCCAGCCCGCAGACTCGGTCGTTCTTGCGATCCGGTCCATCATAACAAGGCTCTCGATCGGATAGTCCCCGATCGTGGTCTCCCCTGAGAGCATGATCGCATCAGTCCCGTCCAGTATGGCGTTTGCGACGTCTGTCGCCTCGGCGCGGGTCGGGATCGCATCATGGATCATCGATTCGAGCATCTGGGTGGCTGTGATGACAGGCTTGCCTGATGCATTCGCCTCCGCGATGAGCCTCTTCTGCGTAATTGGCACCTCTTCGATCGGAATCTCGACCCCAAGATCCCCTCTCGCCACCATGATCCCATCAGCCACCTTCAGTATCTCTGAAAAATTGTCAAGCCCCTTTTTCGTCTCGATTTTGGCAATGACTGGAATATCTGCCCCCTGCTCATGGATCATCTGCTTGACGCCGGAGATATCGGACGCCCTTCTCACGAATGAAACCGCGATGTAATCGACATCGTGCTCTATTCCGAATGAGAGATCCTTTTTGTCCTTTTCAGTGACGCTCGGTACTGAAAAATGTGCATCCGGGACGCTTACCCCCCTCTTATCGGTGAGAACGCCTCCGACAACGACCTTCGTCTCGACACACTCTCCATCGGTTTCCACGACCATCATTCTGATTCTGCCGTCATCGATCAGGATCGTCTGACCCTCTGATACCTCTTTAGCAAAGAGCGGATATCTCACACCGATATGACGCTCATCCCCGATTATATCGCTGGAGTGGATGGTCAGATCATCTCCAGCGCGTAGAATGACGCTTCCGCCCCGCACCCGGGAGGTCCTGATCTTCGGACCCTGGATATCTCCCATGATGGCGACAGCACGGTTCTGCTCCTGCGAAAGTGCCCGTACCATGCGTATCTGTCTCGCGTGCCATTCATGCGTGCCATGCGACATGTTGAGCCGGCAGACGTCCATGCCGTGTCCGATCAGCTGGCGCAGGAACTCCTCGGATTCAGTGGCTGGTCCGGTGGTACAGACGATCTTTGTTCTTCTCAGGGTCATGGTTCTGTGCAGTGTAATAGTCCGGGTTCATGGTCCGGGTTGCAGTCGATCAGGAATTACATATCATCCACCAACCCAAGTCCGGTTTACTCTTTTGGGGGGCGGCATATAAGGGTTTTGAGACCGCGGGTTTTGCATAATCCGGGCGATGTCTAAAAATCCGGGTGTTTTCCGACGATTTACTCGATTCGTGGCATTCGTTAAATTCGTGCAATTCGTGACTGTGAGCAAGCGAAGCGAAGCCGTTGGCATAAAACCATACATGCTCGAGCAAGTTGCGGCAATTTACCGCAGAGTGCGCAGAGCCACGCAGAGGACTTACGCGGTCTCGAAACTCTGCGCCCTCTCTCGTTCTGCCAACAGCAAAGCTCCCGCATTCCGCGGTGATAAATCACTTGATTTCCAGACAGTGCCACCCCGGGCAACTTGACACCCCGCGGCACCAAATACTTTATTTACATATAGCCGCCCAAAGGAACCATAATGACAGACATCGAAGAAACGCCAGAAGAAACGGCAGAGATAAAACATCTTGTGCGTATCGCAAACACCGATCTGGATGGACACCAGTCGGTTCAGTACGCGCTCACAGGATTAAAGGGCGTTGGTATGCGGACATCAAGGATTCTCGCAGACGGTGCCGGGATAGATCCGACATCGGTCATAGGGTCACTGGATGATGCTGAAATCGAAAAACTCAAGCAGGTAATCGCGAATTTTGAAGACGTGGTTCCGACATGGATGCTGAATCGAAGGCGGGACTTCCTGACCGGCGAAGATAAACATATCATAGGTGTGGATCTTGTGTTATCTGTGAACGAGGATATCAACATCATGAAGAAGACCCGCAGCTACCGCGGAATCCGGCATGAGCGGGGCTTAAGGGTTCGCGGACAGCGGACACGATCAACAGGGAGAAGCGGTGCCACGGTTGGCGTTAGCAGAAAACGCATAGTGAAGTAGGTGAATTCATGGGACATCCACGCAAATATCATAAAACATACAGCACGCCAAGACATCCGTGGCAGGCAGAGAAACTCGCATTCGAGAGTGAACTGGTCAAGACTTACGGGCTTCGGAACAAGCGGGAGGTCTGGACTGCTGAGAACATCCTTCGCAAGTACAGGCGCGCTGCACGCAGATTGCTCGCCGAATCCGCAGCAAAGGGAGAACTTGCCGGACATACGAAAGATGAGGCAGACCAGATCATTGCACGGTTGCAGCGTTACGGAGTCCTGAAGAGCGATGCAAATCTGGACGCTATCCTGAGTCTCGAGATCGGGAATATCCTCGAACGGCGTCTCCAGACACAGGTGTACCGGCAGGGACTTGTGCGCAGTATGCGCCAGGCGCGGCAGTTCATCACGCACGGACACGTTTCGATATCCGGGCGCAGAACGACGGTACCGAGTTACATCGTATCAAAGGAAGAAGAGATGCTGATCGACTATTACAAGAACTCTCCGCTTGCACATGAAATGCATCCCGAGCGTCCGACCAGAGTTCAGGAAGGAGATAGCATACTGGACAAGGAGGCATGATAGAATGGCAGAACAGAAATGGGCTGTTGCGAACATACATTCATCGTTTAACAATACACTGATCACGGTCACCGACATGACCGGGGCTGAGACGATTGCAAAGTCATCAGGCGGCATGGTCACCAAGGTGGCGCGGGACGAGGGATCCCCGTACATCGCAATGCAGATCGTCGGTCAGATAGTGGATCAATTGAAGGATAAAGGATTTACAGGCGTGCACATCAAGATCAGGGCGCCGGGCGGCAACAAGCAGCGAAGTCCGGGACCGGGCGCGCAGGCGGCTGTACGTGCTTTTGCGAGAGCCGGGATGCGCATCGGAAAGATTGAGGATGTGACACCGCTGGCGCACGATGGCACCATGGCAAAGGGCGGACGCCGTGGCAGACGGATCTAAGATTTAGCAGGGCTTGTCAGATCGGCAGCACTGTTTCGCGACCCATGATTCGAGTGCGCGGTTGAACTCATCGGCATTCACGTAAATTTTGCCGCAAACCGGGCACTGCGATCCATTTACATCTCTACCGTATCGGTTGAGAGTTGTTGGCACAGTCAGCGCGCCGCATTCACATCGCAGGGTCTGTGGTTCGGGCATGGTGATGATATGATGTGGGATAGGGGATTAAACTTGCTTATCCATGCTCCGTATCCTGCCATCCCTGATCCGAAGACTGTTTTAGGTCCGTGCACAGGAGAAGATAAGACGTTTAAAGATAGACGAACCACCATCATGTCCCACTTCGAGATCACACACAAGGACTCAGCAGGCAGGATCGGGAGATTGCACACCGGGCACGGGAGAATCGAGACCCCGACCGTTATGCCTGTGGTAAACCCGAACATACAGATGATACCCGCGTCCGAACTCACGAAATTCGGGGCAGAGATCGTGATCACGAATGCGTACATCATCTACCAGAACCCGGAACTGAAAGAACATGCACTGGACAGGGGTGTGCATTCCCTGCTCGATTTCGATGGTGCAATCATGACCGATTCGGGATCATACCAGTTATCAGTGTACCACGACATCGATGTTTCATCGGAGGAGATCGTCCGCTTCCAGCAGATGATCGGCTCTGACATCGGCGTGCCGCTCGACATCCCGACACCGCCTGATGTGCCACGCGAGCGCGCCGGGTCAGAGATGAAGACGACGATTGAACGGTGCGAGGCGGCGCACAGGCTTATGGGGTCGGACGGGCGCGCTTGCTCGATGCTCCTTGCAGGCACCGTGCAGGGATCGACCCATCCTGATCTGCGGTACGAATGTGCACGCTCGCTCTCTAAAATCGGCTTTGACGTCTACCCTGTAGGTGCGGTTGTGCCGCTGCTTGTGAACTACCGGTTCGCTGATATGGTGGATGTGATCGTGGCGTCGAAGAAAGGGCTCTCTCCGGCTGCTCCTGTCCACCTCTTTGGCGCAGGGCATCCTGCGATGTTTGCGCTTGCTGTCGCGCTTGGATGCGATCTCTTCGATTCGGCAGCGTATGCGCTCTATGCAAGGGACGGGCGATATCTCACCGCTGACGGGACCTATCATCTGGCAGATCTTAAGTATCTCCCATGCTCATGCCCTGTATGCGCATCGCATACCGCAGATGAGTTGAGAGACGAATTTGCAGGTGGAAATTACATTTCTCTTGCAGAACACAACCTGTATGCGACGTTTGAGGAGATCCGGCTCATAAAACAGTGCATCATCGAGGGCAACCTCTGGGAACTCGTCGAGCGCAGGTGCAGGGCGCATCCGAGATTGCTTGATGGGCTCAAGCGCGCCATCTGCCATACCGGCTGGATCGAGAGGTTCGATCCGATCCGGAAGTCGACGTTCTTCTACTGCGGGAGCGAATCCGCATCCCGGGCAGAGGTGCGCAGGTTCGCTGAGCGGCTCGACCGGTTCGATCTGGACGGAACCGTGCTTATTCGCACACGAAAGATCAGGGGGGAGGCGGATCGGTTCGATTGTATGCTCAATCTGAAAGCTCCGTTTGGTGCGTATCCTGTGGAACTTGGCGAGACGTATCCGTTCAATGCAGAGGTGCCTGAGTCGTCAGAACCGGATTACGAGGCGGCTTCGGTTGCGCTCGGGAACGTGCTTCGCCTGATCAGACTCAATCCTGACGCAATGTTTACGGTCGTCTGCGAATGGAAGCATCCGCTCCTTATAGAGATCGGGGCTTGTCCGAACGTCGGGGAGATTTTATCCAGCAATAAATGATTGCGGGCAGGGGCATCACTTAAAATCAGCCCCACCACCCGGGCTAACTTTGCAACCCGGTTCGACCCCAATATTTATGATCGATGAGAAGTTTTATAGATAGGTAAGTGTGGGGTTGATGTGTATGAATGAAACCGAGTGCACAAATTCCAGAGGACTATCCTGCCATGCACTGGTCGCAGCCGTGGCGAAGGTATCATATCAGCGGTTCCGAGACGCGCGCGTGCTCTTTGATCCGATCATCAGGGAGGCAACCCTGATCCGGATGCAGGAGTTGGGCATGGACATGTCGCGCAGGTTTGACCGACCGGAGGATGCGATCCACCATTTCACCGAGTTCACTCCGGATGTACACGACTTCAGCATAACCACGACGCAGGGTGGTGCTATCAGGCTTGAGATCGGCAGCACCTGTCCATTTCGGAATGCATGCCAGATCGTGGATAAGAAAATCGGGATGGTCAGAGGATGTGCCGAGGCGATCGTACTGCTACAGGTGATCGAATGCGTATGCCCGCAGAGCGAGTCCCTTACATACGACTTCCGGCCGGAACATCAGCAGGATCAGGTATGTACAATCCATATAGGCACGGTCGAGCAGATCCTACTGAATCAGGAAAGCCAGGGACTGTATACGGACTGATATCTTCCATACTTTCTTCGCCTCCGAATAACAACTGGGAGAGCGACGGTTTGTTCATATACATGATCGTGGGCTCTCCTGTGATATTTGCGAGTTCTGCTGCTATATCGATGGCATCATACATATTACCGGTCTCATCCACCAGACCGAGATCCATAGCCGTCGCACCAGTATATATTCGCCCATCTGACAGGTTCAGCACCTCTTCCCGGGTCATGTTCCTGCCGGCAGCGACATCGTCCACAAACATTGAGAAGACCTCCATCACGACTTCATCGGCATACGCCTGCTCGTCCACAGTCAGGTTTCTCCAGTCAGCGCCCATGTCCTTGAATTCCCCTGATTTTGCAACCCAGTGTTCAATCCCTTCCTCGTCGTAGTATCCGCTCTTGTTCTCAAAGACCCATATCACGCCGATGCTGCCTGTGATGGTGCCTGGATTCGCAACGACCCGGTCGGCAGATGCTGAGATATGGTATGCAGCGCTTGCAGCGACATCGCCCATCGAGATTACAACCGGCTTCTTCTCCTTCGCCTTCTCAATCTCCCTTTTGATCTCCTGCGCTGCTGCTAACGAGCCGCCCGGGCTATTTACCCGCAGAACGATTGCTTCTACATTATCGTCGTCTGTTGCAAGTCTCAAGTGCTTGCAGACGTCTTCTGATGTTGAAAACCCGAATCCATCAGGCATTCCGCCTGTAATCATCATTCCCTGTACATAGATCACTGCAACCTGATCTTTGTCGGTATAGACACCGTGCAGATCAACGCCGCCGAAGATCACTGCAAGACTCACTCCAATGATCAGTATCAGCGAGAGCACGATCGCAATGTATACGAGGAATCCTCTCGATGAACCTCCTTTCGGCGGTGGAGTGGGCGAGACCGGCGCCTGTGGAGGCGGCGAGTATGGCGGGGGTGTTTGGGGTGTTGGAGATAGCGGCACAGGGACTGGTGGGGGCGACGTATTGGTGCCGAGGTGTCTATCATCGATCCGACTCTCTCGATCCGCCCTATCACCGATCGACGCCTCAATCTGCCCGGTTTTATCATCCATGTCCGATCTCTTTGTTTCCGCGCTATCTGTATGCTCCTGCCCTGTCATCGTTGATCTATGGTTGTGTGGTATTAAAAGCGTTCTGAAAAGTAGGCGGTGTCCTACTGGAATAGTTAATGAAAATAAAAGAACCTGTGCCATAATATCCACCGAGATCAGGATAGTACCGAAAAGTATAGTCGTACCATACACTTCCGCATCCGACATACCACCTTAATATATCACCGTACAATCTATAAGTTACAGCCACACAAGCCCCGTAGGGTAGCGGTCAAGCCTGCAGGTCCTTGGAACCTGCGACGGCGGTTCAAATCCGCCCGGGGCTATCCAAGCGATATGATTATATGATTGTACTGTATAATATCGCGGAGTGACCGATATGCTATCTGTAAACGAGACTGCACTGGACATCGTGGAGGAGATGATCGACTTAAGCGAGGAGTTTAAGATCAAAGCGCACACGCTTGACAATGGCGCTACGATCATCGATTGTGGTGTCGAGGTAGCAGGGAGTTATGAAGCCGGGCTTGCATTCACTGATGCGTGCATGGGCGGGCTTGGGACGGCAACACTCTGCATGCGAAGCGTCGGTAACGTGCCGCTTGCATTCGTTGATGTCGTTACCGATCATCCCTGCATCGCATCTCTCGGTGCGCAGACCGCAGGCTGGCAGATATGTGTCGGGAAGTATGTTGCGATGGGTTCGGGACCTGCGCGTGCGCTTTCGCAGAAGCCGGCAACACTCTTTGAGAGGATCGCATATCACGACGACGCCGACTACGCGGTCATCGCGCTCGAATCGAACAAACTGCCAGACGATGAAGTTATACAGTTCATCGCTGATAGATGCGGGGTCGCTACCCCTGATGTCTTTGCACTGGTTGCGCCGACCGCATGCATCGTTGGGTCGGTGCAGGTATCAGGGCGCGTGATCGAGACTGTAATCCGCAGGCTGGATGATCTCGGATTCGATACGAGAAAGATAGAGCGCGCGGCAGGAACCGCGCCGATCGCTCCGGTGATGCTTGACGAGATGCGTGCGATAGGCGCGACAAACGACAGCATCATCTACTGTGGATCGGTGGTGCTTGCCACCAGTGGATTTGAGGAGGAGATCTTCAAACAGGTGCCTGCCAGAACCTCGCAGGACTATGGCAAGCCGTTTTACAAGACGTTTGAGAGCGCAGGATATGACTTTTCCAAGATCGAGATGGATATATTTGCGCCAGCCGAGATCACGGTCAACGATCTCGATACCGGAAAGACATACCATACCGGGTATCCGAGCGAGGAAGTGATACTCGAATCGTACGAAATTAGCGGAATTTAATTAAAGAGGAGTTATCTTGTTTCCAACAAAGAAAGTTCAGAGCATGATCGGGTCCAGAGTACAGGTTGAGATGAAAGGCGATGTACACATTCTCGAGGGTGAACTCGAGAGCGTGGACGACTATCTGAATCTGCATCTGCTGGATACCGTGGAGATTGCCAACGGAGAGCGGCTCCGCTCTCTCGGATCGGTCGTCCTTCGTGGCAATAATATCATTCTAATCATCCCGGTTGAATAAAAACGGAGATGGCGTTTGATGGAAGAGATCGAAGAGCGCGCACTTGGATTGATACGTCGCAGCAAAGGCGGAATATTGCAGAACCAGCTGCGGCTGGAACTCGGGGTCGACGGCAGAAGATGTGCGCGCATCGTCCGCACACTGCTGGACGCAAAATTTGTTGGGCGCGAACTGGTGACGACAGGTAGCGTCCGGACATACCTGATCAGGTTCACAGGCGGAGTCGGGAAATACGAACTGTTGATCGCGGGAGAGAAGTTTGATCCGTGCGTCGGATGCATCGATGAATGCGATCCTGTCAGATGCGCCCAGCTGAACAAGTGGATCAAGGAACTGGGCGTGGGGCTATGAGCGGGATCCCGACCCCGATATACAGCACCATAGCAGTACTTGTGCTGTTATTTGGGTTCTGGGCTGTTATGCTGATGGACTGCTTGAAACGCCACGAACTCGAATTTCACACCGAGATGCCGAATCCAAAGCGTATGTGGACGATACTGCTCATCGTTGGGATTCCATGGTGCTCTATCATATACTTTGCCACTGTGAAGAGGAAGGATTGAAGGGGCGGAGTTTTTGGCAGAGGAATGGGTGTGTGAAGTGGGTTTGGATCTGCTTACGTTATGTAAATCGCGATTTTAAACTGCTGTCTCAACCGCGTCAGCCTACCCCGGTCACCGCATCGATAGCCCGCATCAGCATCTGGTTCTCTTCCCTCGTCCGGACAGCCACCCTGACATGCCGCCGGTCCAGACCCTGAAATGTTGCACAGTCCCTGATCAGGATCCCGTTGCCTGCCATTCTATCTACCATCTCCTGCGAATCCATGCCTGTACTGCTGATATCGACGAGAATGAAGTTGACCGCGCTTTCATGCAAAGAGAACCCGCGACTTCTGAATGCTTCCATGAGATATTCCCTCTCCTTTCGTATCAAGGAAATCGACCGCTTGAGATAGTCCCCTTTCATACATGCGCCCATCAGCTCCCTCCCGATCGCCTCGGCAGGCGCGCCGACGTTCCAGACGAGCCGTGCATGGTTGAGCAGTTCGGCAACCCTAGTTGATGCGATCCCGAAGCCAAGTCTCAGTCCCGGCACCGCAAACACCTTTGTAAGCGATCTCGACACGACTACGAAATCAGAGTCAAACACGGCATGAGCAACCGATTGGGCAGGATCTGAGAGTTCTATGAACGCCTCGTCCACAAAGAGGAACGTTTCGGCATCAGAGCAGCGGTCGGAAAGCCGCCTAACATCGTCTCCGGCGATTAGATCTCCTGTCGGGTTGTTTGGATTGCACAGGAATACCGTGCTCGCATCTGAGATCTGGTCGGACGAAAGTTCGAGAATCTTTGAATAATCCTGGTACTGCACGTCTGCTCCGAAGAGCCGGCACTGGAACGCGTATTCATCGAATGTGGGTGCAGGGATGATCACACGATCACCGCGCTCGATTACCGTCTCTGCAAAGAGCCTGATGAGTTCTGAGGATCCGTTCACAGGCACGATGTTCTCTGCCGTGATCCGGGTAGTGCTGTTTGTCCCTGAATACGCCTCAACAAAATCAGCGGATACGGCTCTCAATCCGGGATAGTTGTTGTCAGGATAGTGAAAAATCCCCCCGATCTCCCGGATCGCGGTTGGGACATCAGGCATGCCCATCGGGTTTAAATTTGCACTAAAATCGATCACCGGCTGGTCTGCATCCGTATACTCTGCTATCCCGCCGCCATGTGCGCATGGAGCGCAGCCCTGCACCTCCTGCCGTATAAACTGCGTAATATCGAACATGCTCAATAAGTTGTGGTCGTTTTGTGCAATCGTGAGATAACCTTTCTCACCGCAGAGCACTTCCTCTCTGCGCCCTCTGCGTGCTCCGCGGTTAAATTCCCTGCTTTGATCCATGCCGTTCGGTGCCAGGATGTTGACCACATAGTATCGAGCAAGTACGTAATATCAATATCCTGTAGCATCATGGATCACTGGATGTACTCATCGAGGCTGCTCACGCCCTCGAGTTCGCTGGACTCGACCGCAACCTGGTCAAAGAGACTCTTGCGCACCTGGACCGGCGAGTTTGTCCGCACCGCGATTGCTATGCAGTCACTTGGTCTGGCATCGATCTCCTTATGAGAGTCCTGCGTACCGACGACCAGCCGCGCATAGAATGTACCCTCGTCCAGATCATCGATCAGGATGCGCTCCACCGTGCCGCCGAGTTCACTTATCAGCGAGACTATGAGATCATGGGTCAGGGGTCTCGGCGACCGTTCTTTTCGCAGCGCAAGGTGTATCGACATCGCCTCTGCATGGCCGACAAAGATCGGCATGATGCTGTCGCCGTCGGCGAGCAGTACCACTGGCGACATCTGCTTCGGGCTGCCAACCATGTATACGCCCTTGATTGTAGCGGCGACGGTGTCCATTATCTCACCAGATTAATCGTAATATCCGGTCTCATATTAAGGGTTGCCTGATGTGGGAAAGCGGCTTAACCCCGCTTCCCAAGATGCGCACCGATGCTCGGTCTTGTCTTCTCTGTACCCTTGCCGCGCCCTCGCTGTCCCTTTGACTTCCGCCCGGCACTGGTCAAGCCCCGCTCTGCCCTGCCCCGTATATTGCAGATCCAGTTGAGACGCTGATCGCTCCTGATCACCGGATGGTGCGGGTCGACCAGAATGACCTCGTACCATATATGTTTTCCATCCTCGCCAACCCAGTACGAGTTTAAAACTTCCATATTCACGTATTTCCTGCTCGTGCGCTCCTCTGCGATCAACTGCAAACTCTTCTTCGCAGTTATCTTACGCATCCCCATCCGTTTCGTCCTTCGTCCGCGTATGTATCTCGATTTGCGCCTGCCGCCACGCCGCACCCTTGCACGCGCCACGATGATGCCTTCCTTCGCCTTATATCCAAGCGATCGTGCGCGATCGATGCGTGTCGGTCTTTCGATCCGGGTAACGCTCAGATCCCTGCGCCATTCCTGTAGGCGCTGCTGTCTGAGCTCGCGTACGTACGTCTTGTCCGGATTCTTCCATGCGTCTCTTACATATCTGTAAAACGATTTTGCCATTATTATTTCACCTTTTCCGGTTCAACTGCTTTTTTCACAGTCACATTCCAGCAATTCGGAGTTTAGTCTTATGGCGGGGTCGCTATTAAATGTTGTCTGCCACCTCATAACCCGGGTCACTGGATCGTCAGGGATCACCTGACAGACTGATGTGGGTCTTTGGTATCTCGCGTTGCGGTGACCAAAACCCCGGAGACTTTTGATATTTTCGAAATAAAGTTTCGGAAAACCACAGAGGACACAGAGTGACACAGAGGGGGCGAAAGATAAAAATAACAACTCTCTGTGATCCTCTGTGCTCTCTGTGGTTTAATCTTCCTTACCTTAAACGGACCCGCTGGAAGAGTGAAAAAGTGCATGCACTCGCGAATTACCAGAGAGCCATAATATTTCTCTGCATCT
>DASC01000223.1:0-1085 GCA_002503595.1 Candidatus Methanogaster sp. UBA203
ATTATACGCAATAATACTGGCACTCTCATTTATCGTGCTGTTGATGTGTGCAACCGTCTCATTATCTAATGACGCTAAGAACACCACATCCTCATTCGCAAAATCGATCGACATCGCCTGAGTCGCGTTGTAGATGTTGATATCAACGGCAACATCCCCTGAAACATTCAAAAGCGATGCGCGGTTCTCATCTGTTCCGAGAACGAAGGTCATCTCGTTTCCGGATGCGGTTCCGGTAATGGCGAGCGCGAGGATCGCCAGTGTCAGTACAATTGCTGTGTTTCTTTTACTCATGTTCTGTGCCTCCATACTACTTGTTTTGACTTGTATGCATTTGATTAAGCAGACCACCTGCCCTGAAAATGGGTTTTGAAGGATGCTTCACCTGTGTCTGTTCGATATATCCAGATCATTTACTATACCTTAAATGTTCCTGCCCTACCGATCGAAAAAAATGGGGTCTTTGGTATCTCGCGTTGCGGTGACCAAAACCCCGGAGACTTTTGATATTTTCGAAATAAAGTTTCGGAAAACCACAGAGGACACAGAGTGACACAGAGGGGGCGAAAGATAAAAATAACAACTCTCTGTGATCCTCTGTGCTCTCTGTGGTTTAATCTTCCTTAACGCCGAAGGCGTCGATGCTCGATCTTGAGAATGTCGACACCGCATTACCATAAACGGACCCTCCGGAAGAGTGAAAAAGTGCATGCACTCGCGAATTACCAGAGAGCCAAAAAAATGGTGGCGGGGTCACCTCCGCCTGCGGTAGCCCCAGTAGATGATGACCATCAGCGCAATCACGAGGATCATCCCGAGCAGCGGAGCGCCGGAGAAGGAGAGTCCTGTGTTGAACTTCTCTGATTTTTCGACCGTCATCTCGGATCCTTCCACATAATTGCTCTCTGATTGTTTGGACGGGTTCGCCTGTCGGAGGGCATCCTCGCCGATCCCGCCGATGTGCTCAGACGTTTCGTTGGATATGCCTGCCGATGTTTCTGTTTTATCAGAGACTTTCTCCCAGTCCGGAGGATAGGTTCCTTTACCACTACTGAAGTCTGGCTTAACAGAAGATTCTTGGGGGG
>DASC01000223.1:1212-8106 GCA_002503595.1 Candidatus Methanogaster sp. UBA203
GGCATCGAGACCAGACCTGCCACGTACTCATCAAGCAACGGATTTCCACAGGTATGGTGACAGCAGGTCATACGGTTCGACTCCACGACCGATTCCATGTACGCAGACACCAGTGTCTGCATGGTCGCCATATAAGTATCCAAATCCAGAGAACCCCCCCAGTGTTCTTTGCGCACCGTCTCGATCATTCTCCCGATCATTGCTTGACGTGCAAACGCGTTATCCCCCTCGAAGAATGTGTCCATCCCGAGACCGTACTGATCTGCCACGTACACATCGTACACACCCTGCCACATATCATCAGTGATCAGGTCTGACATGGTCGCTTCCCAGCCCCAGAGATACTCAACGAACTTATCCATCTCCCTTGCGCCTGCATAACCCTCGCCCATCATCCCTTCGATCCACTTCGGATTGAAATATCTGGTGCGGAGTTCCCTGCGGATCGCCTCACCAAGCGACGATACTGCCGGTGTTTTATCGGGATCGCGGTTGTCGGTTACGTAGACATCGGAGATATCTTTCCCTGTAATCACCTTGTACGCGATCGCAAGCCCGCCCACGTACTGGTAGACATCGTCGTTGTCGATTAACCCATACAGGTTCGAGTTCATGTTAAACACTATCGCATCGGCCTGGGCAAGGTTGAACCTGAAGACCTCCTCGCCCGGTATTCCCCAGACCTCGTCGCCATATATGTAGTGCATCCTTGCAATGAAAGTCTCTCCGATCGTCGAACTGTTATTCCACGTGCTGCTTGCAGCTACCACAGAATCCAGATTCGGTCCGTACGTACCGGGTGCTTCAAGGAATATCCTCGAAACCGAGAGATACGTCGCATTCTCTTCGAGGGGGGCTCCGGAATACCGCCCGGTCGCATTCAGCTTATCGAATATCTCACGTGAGTTCTCCCTGACATAGTTCGGGTATCCACCGTCCTGTTCCGGGGTGGCATTCTCAGCAAGCCGGATCGCACGGTCTATGAGCTTTAATTTCTCAGGGAATACGTCCCTGTGCAGCCCTGATGGCACCACCATCACATCGATCCTCGGACGCATTAGACTGGGATCGCTTGTATTGACCAGTTCGACGTCATAAACAGCGCCGTACCCGTCCCAGACAGGTTTCGCACCGACCAGATGCAGGATCTCGGACTCGACAACGCCCTGATCGGTCATCGCCCACGCCCAGAGCACGACCGTCAGTTTCTTCGGATATTCGCCGCCGTGATCTGCCCGGTATCGCTCGATGAGTGCGTCCGCCATCTCCTGCCCGGTCTGCCACGCTTCCTCTGTTGGTATCGCACGCGGGTTCATCGAATAGAAGTTTCGCCCTGTCGGAAGCGCGCTTGGATCCCTTATCGGATCGTCTGCCGTAGATGGGGGGATATATCCACCGTCGAAACCTTCCAGTGTCCTGGGAACCTCGATCGTGCAGTTCGCGAGATCACCTGAGAATCCGGCTGCACGGTTCAGGTATGTGCTGAGAGCACCACTTGACTGGTTGAGCACAAGCATCTGCGCTTCTGTGATATTTGTGCCGCTTAGCACCTCTGCGAGGAGTTGTGCGGTGCGGTTATCCAGTTCTTCTTCCTTATCGATCCGAAGCGGGTTTGGATAGTCATCATATCCGATCATGCGTGCAACCTCTTCCTTGTACCCGTCGCGGAGCATCGAGATCAGGAAGGATACTTCGGGTTCGCCCTCCGGGGGTTCGCCAAACGTATGCAAGCCATAAGGCATGAACTCGGTCTTCAGATCATAGAGATACCCGGCAAGTTCCGCGGCGAACTTATCGAATGCATCATCATCGCCATCCATGGTGGTCAGGTTGACCTCAAGATCGTCGTCAAGATGCAGTTTTTCGCATTCCGATATGATCGTCTTCTTGTATCCCCCTTTAACGGTGCTGTTGACATCGGGAGCCATATAGAACGATACCGTCTCCAGAAGGTTGGTCAGATTCCCGTAGAGCCCTGCAGCAACGATCGGGGGCGTCAGATGCGTGATCATCGTTGCGCTTCCCCTCCGCTTTGCCTGCGTACCCTCTGCGATGTTATCCACAATGTACGGATAGATCACAGGAATATCCTGGATCAGTATTGCGGGCCAACAGTCCTCAGACGACAGTCCGGACTCCTTGCCGGGAAGCCACTCCTGCGTGCCGTGCTTTCCGAAATGCATGATCTCATCCGCACCGAACCCGCCGGATTCCTGCTCCTGCTTAAGCCAGAGATAGAACGCGATGTACTGGTGGTGCGGCGGGACGTCTCTGTTGTGGTACAGCACCGTGTTGTTCTGAAGCCAGCCGCGTGTCGGCTGTGGCGTAAGGATCACGTTCCCAAACGAGAGCTTTGGGATCACGAAGTACTCGTCTCCGGTCGTTTCATTTGTCCAGACCATGATCTCTCCTGGCGGCTCCCCCCACCGCTTGTTCACCTCTTCCTGCCGCTCTGCCTCAAGTTCACCGAACCATTCGAGATACGTTTCAACGGGAATCAGGGTCGCTGTCCCTGATTCAACGAGTCTTTCAAGTTCGCCTGGCGCCCATGTCCCGATGTTTGTTCCATTGAGCGTCATCATCCTGACAAGCTCGGTCTCGTTTGGAATCTCACCTTCAACGGTGTACCCTGACCGGTTCATGGCGTTTAATATATTCTGGAGGCTTGGCGGGACATTGACATAACATGCGCCGAGATTATCCTTGCCGCCGCCGTGATTGTAATAGATCATCGCGATCCTCTTCTCAGCATTTGGGGTGCTGTTCAGATGCACCCAGCCGAGAGCCCGGTCACAGGTCCAGTTGATCTGCGCATCGATTGGCTGGTACTTGCTATCCGATTCGTTCTTACCCGCGATCACGATCGGATCGATGATGCCGTCCATCTCAGGAAGCCCCACCTGAAAGCCAAGGTCCATGATTGAGATTCCGTGACTCGTTTCGTTTCGCCACGCTGCTGGCGGCATGTAAAACAGCCGAATCGCCCGCATCACAGGCACGTTTAACATCCCAAGGTCCCTGACCCCCTGATCCGGATCATCGAAATTGATCCTGAACGATTTTGTACAGATGATTGTATCAACGATCGTCTCGTTGTTTATGTAATAGAATTTTTTCAGATCGTCAGTTCCTGTAAATGCGGTTGGGATGACGTTTACCCCTTTTTGCTCCAGTATGTGGATGAGTCTCTCTACATCAGGCGATCTTGTGAATTCACACCAGTTTGCGACACCGACTGTCAGGTTATCCGGATTGTACCTGTAGCCGGATCTGGTATCATTTCCATACCATTCGAGATACTCGGTCGTATTCAGGAACAACTCCGAAGTATCCGGATGAAAGATATACGCTTTTGAAATCGGGATTGGATCCTTTACATCTCCTATCAATCCGCAGAAAGTAACTTCAAGATACGTCAGTAACCGTGCGATGTTCTCCTCATCATAGTTGTCCCAGTACTGGAGGATGAACGGATGTTCGGCGGTCAGGTTGACATTCCCGAACTCGTTATTATACTCTCCTGAGTGGATGCAGATGATAGGAGTTCCTGTATCGTTGGAAGCTTCAATCGAATCCTTCAGGTTTTTAACAGCAGTACCGTCGAGGTGTTCGAGAAATATCAGATCATAACCCCGGAGATCGATTCCGCTCTGAGCCTCATCTGGATGGAGGAGTGTGATGTTCAGATTACTTCCAGCGGATGTGCTTTCGATAAAATCCTGCCGTTCGACCGTGATGAAGATCGCTTCAGGTTTTTCATTGATAATCTGGGTTGTGATCTCGACCCCCATTACGGCATCGACCGGAGTACTCGTCGCACCCCCGTAATAGAACATGACCACATCGCGGGCATCGCTTGCATCATCCAGTTCATACTCGTTTGCACCTCTGTCAGGCTTTGAACTGTTCGGATAGTTCACCCAGTAATGCCAGCAGTCCCCTTCTGCAACATCATTCGATACATCTGCGATCGAATCGATGAACAGTGTGCCGTTTGCATCATAACCGGAGTCGTTGATCGTGAAATTAAAACCTTCGCGCCTTGCGGTTTTGACGAATGCACCGAGTGCGGTGGTATGACTGATCGTGTAGTCTGTTCCGATGTTCTCTGCCGTGACATTCAAAGTCTCGCCCTTAAGGAGCACCGTATTACCCTTCCAGATGCCGAATGCGTACAGGTATCCGGTGTCTGACCCGACGAAGAGAATCCCGTCAGAGACCGATGGATGTGCCATATTGTAGTTACCGGTGTCATAAGTCCATTTCAGTGTGCCATCGTCCGCACCGAAACAGTAAACCGTGCCTTCTTTATTGTTGGCTGCGGTGTATACCATGCCACCTGCAACGACTGGCGATGAGAGGCACGGTCCTTCAAGTGTCTGATTCCATATCTCGGTTCCATCGGTTGCATCGATGCAGTTGATCTTCTTGTCTTTGTCACCGATGTATATCCTGCCGTCCGATATCGCTGGCGAGGAGATTGATCCGTATAGATACCTGCTCCAGATAAGGTTTCCTGTCGTGGTATTGACAGCGCACAGTTTCTTTTCGGAATCGTTATACTGATTGCCAATTGCAAAGTACACAACCCCGTCTTCGACTGTGGGTGTGGTCGTCACCTTACTTGGCACCGGATATGTCCATGTTACGGTCTGCGTTGCAATCTCCACGCAGTTCATAGCGTTTCCGCCGCCAAAGAATATCCTGCTGCCGTCGGTCGCAGCCGACATGTACATATCAGAATTGCCTGATGCCAGGTAGTTCCAGAGCTCGTTTCCATCGAAATCAACGGCGTGTAGTGTGGCATCAGACCAACTGACCACATATACCACGCCATCATAGATGAGCGGAGAGGATGCAAGCCCCCACCATTGCGGGTCTGGTTCGAGGGGTAGGTTCCAGAGCGTACTTCCGTTTGCGGCACTGATGCAGTACAGATCGCCAGTCGTGGGATCACCAGGTCCGGGAGCGCCGTAAGGTCCGACAGAACCTGCAAACACCCTGTCACCAGCGACTGCCGGCGTCGCAGCACCACCAGTCCCACCAAGCGAATTATTCCAGATGATGCTTCCATCTGATTTGTCCAGACAGTATAGCCCAAGTATTTCGCTATGTTCGAAATCCATGTCTGGCCAATTCGATACGTACACCCGGTCACCAAGAACGCTTGCACCGCCTCCGATATAGCCACCGCCATTCGAGGAAAGATGCGTCTCCCATAACCGCATGTTTGAAAGCGGCGCATCCCCGCTTGCGTTTCCTGTGCGTCCCGGGTCAAGCCCGAACATCGGGTAGTCTGCCGCCGCTGGCAGCAGAAGTACTGATATTGCGATCAGCAGGGCGACGGTGGCTATTGCGATCGATCCAGCGGTCCGGGTCATCTATCTTAACCTCGATCAGATGGTAATCGCTCCTGCCGCCACCTGCAGGATCATCAGCGCATCAAGCGATGTCACCACACCATCGCCGCTTAGATCAGCCGCATCGGCAGCAGGAACCGCCCCGACTGCCATCTGAAGTGCGATCGCCGCATCTGATGGAGTGATTGTGCCGTCGTGGTTGAGATCACCTCTTTCTATGATCACAACCTTGATCCGTATCAGCATATCGGTGTTGCCCGGGTTTGTGCCAGTACCGGTACTATAGGAACTCCAGTACCATGACACGATGTCTCCGTCATTCAGTTCGTAGGTGTTTGCGCCGACCGATGGACTTGGGTCATCAGGATAGTTCACCCAGTAGACCCAGCCGTCCCAACCTTCCGCAGGACGATTATTGATCATGTCAAAGTAGAGCGAGCCATAGTCATCGTACCATGAGTCGTTTATCGAGTAGGTGAATCCGCCTGCATCTGCTGCCTTTACAAGCGCATACATCGCACAGGTGCTGCTGATCGTGTAATTCTCGCCGCTGTTGTCCGCGGTCACATTCACTGCGGCTGGAGTAAGGTCAACACTACCATTCCATACCACAGTCGGAGGTTCAGTGACACATACTCTGGTCTGTATCAGCATATCAGAGTTACTCGGGGTTGCACTCATGCCTTCGCCCCAGTACCATGTGACGAGGTCGCCATCTTCCAGTTCACAGAGGTTCGGGCTGGGCGGCTGGGGATCGTTAGGATAGTTCACCCGGTAAAGCCAGCCATTGGAGCCTGATTCGTGTCGATCATTGATCATATCGAAGTAGAGCCCGCCATAGTCATCCCACCATGCATCGCTTATCGAGTAGTTGAACCCGCCTTTCTCCGCAGCCTTTACAAGCGCATACATCGCACAGGTGCTGTTGATTGTATACTCCTTGCCGCTGTTATCAGCAGTCACATTCACTGTGCCGGGGGTAAGGTCGACCTCGCCATCCCATGCCATGTTGCTGAATGCGTACAGGTACCCGGTGTCAGATCCAACGAAGAGTATCCCGTCAGAGACTGACGGCTGCGCCATGTTCCAGTTACCGGTGTCATAACTCCACGCAAGCGTGCCACCGCCCGCATCGAATCCATAGATCGTTCCGTTATCGCAATTGGCTGTGGTGTACACCATGCCGTTTGCAACGACAGGCGATGAGAGACACGATCCACCTATTGTCTGAGTCCAGATCGTAGTTCCGTTGCTTGCGTATATGCAGTTGATCTGCTGGTCTTTGTCGCCGATGTAGATCTTACCGTCTGATATCGCAGGCGAAGAGAGCGAGCCATAGAGAGACCTGTTCCAGACCTCATTTCCTGTCGCAATATCGACAGCGTATAGTTTCTTCTCATTCTCCCCTGTTGCAAAGTACACAACTCCAACTTCGACAGCAGGGGTTGTCGTCACCTGATGCCCCAAACCACTGAACGTCCATGTTAGGGTCTGCGTTGCAATATCAACGCAGTTCATCGCGTTTCCGCCACCA
>DASC01000216.1:0-3325 GCA_002503595.1 Candidatus Methanogaster sp. UBA203
CCCTTCGTTGTGGCCTGGTATCCCATCCCCCCAGCTTCACATCAGCCTGTTACCAGGCCGGGTGTGGGGTTCAGTTCTGAGGTGGTGGCTAACCTTTCCCCAGGCTGGATTTTCACCAGCTGGCGAGTATGAATTTATCTCGGCACGCCTGTGCTCTCTGTGGTTTAATCTTCCTTAACGCCGAAGGCGTCGATGCTCGATCTTGAGAATGTCGACACCGCATTACCATAACCGGATCCTCTGGAAAAGTGAAAAAGTGCATGCACTCGCGAATTACCAGAGAGCCGATGTTTTATGAGCAAGATTTAAATATCAAATGCGACCAGATGTATATTGGTAAGATGGCTGTGAAAGTTCACATCGCGTTAGTGGTGCAGGAGGGGATGAAAGACAATCTTCAGAAACTTATCAACGATCATAAAACGTTTCTTTCGGACAATTATATCGTATCCACGAAAGGAACGGCTGAATATATTCATGAAAAGACAGAAATTACAGTAACTGAGATAGTCAATTCCGGGCAAGAGGGAGGGGACATAAGCATAGCAAATATGTTATTGGAAGGCGACATCGACATTGCGATATTCTTGCTAAATCCCATACGATATTTTCCGCATTGTCAAGATGCTTATGCATTGATGCGGGTGTGCAACTTCAAGAATATCCCTCTTGCAATGAATATGAAAACGGCTGACCTGGTATTGTCAAGCATTGCACGCGAAAGTTGACAATCCCCCGCTACAGGTCATCGATGGACGTGGGGGGAATTTTTGATGCTTAAGGGTGGGTCCTGAAATTTAGGGCACTACCGATTCGGGGGCGACGGAAGATATCCCGCCAATATCTATATCCCATCCGCGCCAACAGACCCACATGAAGATATCGGACCTTCCGCTCCCGGCAGATATCATCGAGTACTACGCCAGAGCCGAGGCAGGCATCACCGAACTGTAC
The DNA here is from genome assembly GCA_002503595.1 of Candidatus Methanogaster sp. UBA203. GTDB lineage: Archaea > Halobacteriota > Methanosarcinia > Methanosarcinales > Methanogasteraceae > Methanogaster_A. The sequence goes on from DASC01000216.1 coordinate 955, forward strand.
CCGCCGCAGGCAGAGGCGGTCGAGAAAGGACTGCTTGACAACAACATCCTCGCAGCCATACCGACCGCGTCAGGAAAGACCTTGCTTTCCGAGCTTGCCATGCTCTCCGCGATCAGATCCGGCGGAAAGGCACTCTACATCGTGCCGCTGCGGGCGCTTGCATCTGAGAAGTACGACCAGTTCTCAAAGTTTCGGGAGATCGGGGTCAAGGTTGGCATCTCCACAGGCGACTTCGATTCGAGGGATGAGTACCTCGGGGATAACGACATCATCGTTGCGACGTCAGAGAAGGCGGACTCGCTCCTCAGAAACGAGACGCACTGGATCCATGACCTGACCACGCTGGTCATCGATGAGATCCATCTCCTCGATTCGCCGGATCGGGGTCCGACGCTCGAGGTCACGATTGCGAAACTGCGCAGGATCATCCCGCGTCTCCACATCGTCGCGCTCTCGGCAACGGTCGGCAACGCAAACGAGATTGCTGAATGGCTCGATGCCGGATGCGTGCGCTCAGAGTGGCGACCCGTCGACCTGCAGGAGGGCGTGCTCCTCGACGAGACGATCCATTTTATAGGGAGGAAAGGGGCAGACCTCCCGGTAAGCAGGGCAGGTCCGGTGATCGCGCTCGTCAACGATACCCTGCGTGATGGCGGGCAGTGCCTGATATTCGACAGCAGCCGCAGAAACGCTGTTAGCACGGCACTGCGCGTGAGCACGGCATTGAGACCGCCCAATACTCCGGACACTGACCCCGATCTGATCGATCTCGCAGATACGGTCAGGGAGAGCGAAACCGATGCCGCACAGAAACTTGCAGACTGCATCGAACATGGAGTTGCGTTTCACCATGCAGGACTCATTTCAGAGCACAGGAGGATCGTTGAGGACGGATTTCGCAGCAATCGGATCAAGGTGATCGCATGTACGCCAACGCTCGCATTCGGGCTGAATCTCCCGGCAAGGCGGGTGATCATCAAGAGTTACCGCAGATACGACCCGAATTACGGGATGCAGCCCATACCGATCCTCGAGTACAAGCAGATGGCAGGGAGGGCAGGACGCCCGCACCTCGACCCATCAGGCGAATGCGTACTGATCGCAAAAAAATATTCGGAAATGGAGTGGCTGCTTGAAAATTATATCGAATCCGATCCGGAGCCGATCCACTCGAAACTCGGCACAGAGAGCGCGCTCCGCAGCCACATCCTCTCCGCGATCGCAGGAATGTTTGCAACGACGCACAAGGAGCTTATGGATTTTCTGGAGCTAACGTTCTTTGCAACGCAGCAGGAGACCTCATACCTATGTGATATCGTCGAGAACGTTCTCGACTTTCTCTCCGAAAACGAGATGGTAACAATATCAGGGGAGTCGCTTGACCCGACCCCGCTTGGAAGGCTGGTTTCCCGGCTCTATCTCGACCCGCTCGGGGCATCAATCATCATCGACGGGCTTAGATCGCGCGACGATGCAAGCGATCTCACAATACTCCACCTGATCTGCAGGACGCCTGATATCCGCAAACTCTATCTTCGCAAGAACGATTACGGCTGGGTTCCCAATCTCGCTTCTGAGATGCAGGAAGAGTTCACATACGCGCCGGATGTGTTCGATACCGGGTATGAGTGGTTCCTTTCCGAAGTGAAGACCGCAGCCATGCTTCTCGACTGGACGTCTGAAGTGCAGGATAAGGCGATCGAGGCAAAGTTCGGGATCGGCGGCGGGGATATCCGCGGCATCGCAGACACTGCGCAGTGGATCATGTACGCGACCGCACGGCTTTCAGGACACATCGGGACACCGCACACGAAGAGGGCAGGCGATCTTACAGAGTGCCTGAAGTACGGGGTGAAACCGGAACTCCTTTCACTCGTCGCGATCCGCGGCGTTGGCAGGGTGCGTGCCAGACGGTTGTATGATGCTGGCTACGCCACGCCAGAATCGCTTCTTGCGGCTGGTGATGCGAGAATCGGGAAGATTGTCGGACCGAAGGTGGCAGGGAATGCGATCAGAGAGATTGAGATGGGTAGACTGGATGTTTAATCGGAAGACTCTTCATCTTATACTCGCCCATATCTCTTTTTATCGCGCCCCATACCACCGCCCCGATGCGATCCGGTGGGACTGGCTGCTACTTGCGTACCGCTTGATGACACCTCCAACGACGCCGACGCCCTTGCCTGCAACAGTCTGTGCCGCCTGTATTCCTGCACGCCTGAAGCGCCTACGCTCGGGTTCGGCATCGCCTCATACTCCATCGTTTCCGAGCCCACGATCATGAAATACTGGCATCGACCGAATCTCGGGTCTACGGGCGCATCCATGGATGGTCCCGTTGATGTTACGCATATCTTCATTTTTATCACTC
>DASC01000216.1:3332-5507 GCA_002503595.1 Candidatus Methanogaster sp. UBA203
TCTGACTCGTGCGCAAGCACGAATGGGATGCCGCTGTCGCCAGATAGAACGATATTAACCTCGATTGGAATCCTGCCAAGGAACGGTACACCCATGTCGGTTGCAGCGCGTTCGCCACCGCCGGTCTTGAAGAGATCGATCACTTCACCGCATTTCGGGCATTTGAATCCGCTCATGTTCTCTATGATCCCGATTACAGGCATACCAAGCTTCTTTGCGAAGTTCACCGCTTTTCTTGAATCCAGCAGGGCAACGTCCTGTGGTGTGGTGACAACGATTGCCCCGTCAATGTGCGGAATCAACTGAGCAACACTGAGGGGTTCATCACCTGTTCCGGGAGGGAGGTCAATTATGAGGCAGTCCAGATCACCCCAGAAGACGTCTGAAAGAAACTGTCTGATCGCACCCATCTTGAGCGGTCCCCGCCATGCCACTGGAGTATCCCTGCTTGCAAGCAGAAATGCAAGGGACATGACCTTCACCCGCGGAGGTACGAAGACCGGGGATATACTCCCCTCTGATACCTCCGGATGCTCATCCTCGATCCCAAGCATCTTTGGGACGTCCGGACCATGAATGTCGGCATCCATGATTCCGACCTCGTATCCCCTTGCCGCGAGTGCGAGTGCAAGGTTGACAGCTACGGTGGTCTTTCCAACGCCACCCTTTCCACTCATAACCATTATTTTGTGCTTTACTCTTTCCATACGCTCTTTTAAGCGTTTTTCCTGAGCCATACTCTCTTCGGTTTTCTTCATGATTTCACCATGATCCTTCAGCCGTATGCTCTCCATCTCTTCCATCTTCAGGATCGCTTCACCTGTGTCCTGCAGGCCGGTTGCACATGGTCTCCAGTGATTGTAATCGAATTTATAAATAAATATTCACAATGGACTTAAATCGTTCGGTGTGCTGTTACAATACCATCGCCGTTAACCAGTACTGATGGAACTGTCAACTTATTTGGTATCTCAGAACAGAAAGGACTGTAAATCTTAGAAGCCTAACAGGAATAGAGGTAACCCAATTACGATTGCAAATAGAAGATTGAATAACTTTATCAAGACCGAATCCTTTACCGTGTAAGAGAATAGGGGCAACATTCCATGTCCGTCTTGCACAATGGAACTGGTGAGCAGTATTGAGAAGGGGATGAGCCCGTTTGCAAACATCATCACAAAAATCATGTGCGGACCCGACTCAGGTATTATTCCCACAAGCGCGCAAATCAGAAATACCAATATCATATTTGCCCTGATAAAACCTTCTAAATCCCAATATTGAAGTCCGAAGGTGATGAAAAGCAGCGAGAAAAACGTCCAGAGAAATACCTGCCATAGATGCTTTTTTACTATATGTTTCCATATATGTTCCTTGAGGTAGTGATCTGGCACAGTTGCCACAATAAATGCTGTTATCAAGAGCAAGGAAAAGAGGGTTATTCTCTGCCAGTTCCATGTCTGCGGTCCCACTATCCCCATTCCTATCCCTACAAGAAGGATAAAAAGAGAGGAAAAAAGTGCGTATCTGGGTAAAGAAAGCTTAGGAAATTTCTTTAATACTTCTGGCTCGAAGCAGTGACATTCTTCTTCATGAACCTTTTGTAACGTGCATTCTTGACAAGGAACTATTTTAAAGAGAGATGCTGCTTTATCTGCTATTCTGGCACCTATAATACCCAGTATAAACAACACAGCAAAGAGGAACACTGCCTCTTTGGGAAAAAGTGCAAGCATCACAAACGCTTCATCCCCCGAGGTAGCAATCATTCCTCCTACAATGGCGCCAAATGATAACAAGCCGTGGACATAAAAAGAAACATTCGCAAATGCACCTAAGCAGCCGGGCGTCGCGCCGAGGAAAGATGCAATAGCGTATTGTCGGCTTCTCCCCCCTTTCAACGCCTTTTCCATATCTCCTTTTGTTAAGACGTTTATATAATCAACGAGGAGCATCATTACAAAGACAAATATGGTTATCATAACCGAATGGTTGACGACAGACGATAGTTCATTCATTTAATCCTCCGATAGTTATGAATAGTTTACTGTACTTTATCTTTTCCGTCTTTCTATTAGTTCAATAATTTGCCCCTCGATGAGAGAGGCAATAACGATATAGGGCAGCAGCACGACCACAAATAACAATCCAGTACGTGTTTAGCCGATCAGCCTC
>DASC01000055.1 GCA_002503595.1 Candidatus Methanogaster sp. UBA203
GGGATCGGGAGTTTCGGATGAACCTGACTTGATCCGGATCGGACTGGGTCTTTGGTATCTCGCGTTGCAGTGACTAAAACCTCGGAGACTTTTTGATATTTTCGAAATAAGGTTTGGAAAACCACAGAGGACACAGAGTGACACAGAGGGGGCGAAAGATAAAAATAACAACTCTCTGTGGTCCTCTGTGCTCTCTGTGGTTTAATCTTCCTTAACGCCGAAGGCGTCGATGCTCGATCTTGAGAATGTCGACACCGCATTACCATAACCGGATCCTCCGGAAGTGAAAAAGTGCATGCACTCGCGAATTACTAGAGAGCCAATAAAACCCGCCGTACTTTCTTCATGCCTTTGCTTTTTTCCAGATCCCGAACCTAAGCGCGTCTTTTGGACATGTATCGATGCATACGCCACAGGCAAAGCAGTCGGGTCGCAATGTGTCACCGTCCACGATCGCTTTGACAGACGGGCATGGCGACTTTAAAATGCATTTCTTGCAGTCATTACACTTCTCCTTATCAAGACGCACACGGAAGATGCTTACGTACTCAAGCAGCCACGTCAGGAGCCCGACCGGGCACACAAGATAACAGAACGGGCGGTACACAAATACTGATGCGATCAGAACCGCGCCAACCAGAACTGCCAGCACCAGCTCAAAATGCCAGTCAAATAGCTCGAACGGGTTTAAGATGCCGTGGTATGTGTAAAGATCGTAACCTGTTGTCAGAATCATGATCAAACTGATGGCAAAGAGCGAAATCCGGATGCTGTTCGAGATCTTAAACGGCAACTTGATCTTCTTCCCGGATGGTACCGGAATTCTGTTTACGATCTCTTGCAATGCCCCGAATGGGCAGACCCACCCGCAGAACAGTTTTCCTCCGATGACCGACAAGCCGCCGATGAAGGCGAGCATCGTTGCTTTCTTAAACGTGATCGCACCGCCAGTTGCGAGAGCCGTTACCGGGTCCACCACTGCCCGCAGCGGGCTTGGCTGGTGCATGATCACCAGCACGCCAAACAGCACAAAGACGGCGCACATCAGGAGTGTCCGGGTGTTCCGATTGATTTTGATCGTTTTCAGAAGTATGAGTCCTGACAGTGCAGCAATCCCTCCGAGAATGAATTTTATCGATGATAACCCTGCCAGAATGGATGAGACGTCAGTGTTTCTGCCACCGCCTGTATCACTGCCACCACCCCTTCCAGCTTCTGCCAGAATAGGCGCACAAACGAGGATTGTGAGCAGAGCGATGCAGAAGACTGATAGATAGATCGTATTTCGTTTCATACCCGGCATCCATTGTATACAGTGATTCAGCGCTTAAAAGATTTTTGATCTTAAAAAAAATAAAAAGAGTGCGTGGTCATTTCACGCACATCAACTCTATCGATTGCACCTGCAACCCTGTCCGCCATTACCGCGACCGCTTCCATCCCTCATCGGCTCGTAATCGTCGTCCTGTCCGTTTGGGATGCCGTCGTTGTCATCGTCTCTGCCGTTGGTGCCGTCGTTGTCACATATTCCATCGTCATCACCATCGACAAACTCCATGCCGCTGCCGCCGCATCCGCATCCACCGCGTCCACGTCCGCAGTCACCGAGATTGTCGCAGACACCATCACCATCAGCGTCTACAAATCCTGGGCATGTGCCGATGTTGTCACATATTCCATCGCCGTTGGCATCCGCGTATCGGTCACCGCCAGCTCCGCCACCCTGACCGTACTGAGCAGAAGCAACTCCTACGGAGAGCGCGACCAGTGCAACGATCAGGATTCCAGTCATTGTTCTTATCTTCATTTTGTTTTCACCTTGTTCGAGTTTAGCCCATCTGGGCAATACTCAATCAGTGGTCACGCATATATATAATTATTCCAGAATTATATCCAAATCTCGCCAGAATCATGCCCAAATTCATCCCAAAATGGGATGCAGAAGCGACACAAATTTGAGCATATCTGGTAACCTGTCCCAACCACTTAATCCCTGAATTGATTTTTATATAAATAATTGAAAAATGAGAAATATGGGATATAAAATTAAATGAACGTAGCTGAGCAGGGCGCAGTCGATTTTGCTCCAAAAATAAGTGGCACATTTTCACGCTCATGGGAGACCCGGAGGGTCATGAATGCTTCCAGTGAAATCGCCATGCCCGTGGATTCTACCGCAGAGTGCGCAGGGCCCCGCAGAGGGTTGAAAACGGTCTCGAAACTCTGCGCCCTCAGCGTTCGGCCTTCGGCGCTGCTTCGCAGACCGCGGTGATAAATCACTTGATTTTCAGACAGTGCCTCCCAGAATTACGCCCAAACCGTACCCAAATTCATTCCGAACTGAGGTACACGAGCACCAGAAGCGCCATAAATTGGAGTATGTCCGGTATCACGGTGAGCGGTCCGACGGTGCACATCCGATGCGTGCACGTAATAGAGTGCATGCATGGAGTCGATGTGACTGCCTGCAAGAGCAGGAGGAAAGCAAATATCATCAACCCCAGCGTGAACTTCGATTTGATCCGGTGGTAACTCCGGATATACATAGCCAGCAATAGAACCAGCAGCACCACGTTTGCTGCAGTGATCACCGTCTTGACATTCATTATAAAAACCGGATCGTACATAGATAGTTGCATGTTATCGCCTCCTCACTTGAATTTATTCCCAATTTTCGCCCAAATCTCCTCGAATAGCGCGTAATTCGCCTCCATCGCAGGGGATAAGAAATACATCGCGCCATAGCTGTTTCCTGTGGATGTGACCACGCTGTTCTCGGAAAGGACCTTCAGATGATATCTTATCGTCTTATAGTCCAGTTCCAGCACCTCTGACAACTGGTTGGCATTGTATGGGCGGTCACGCAGCGCATTGATCATTCTGGCACGGTTAACTCCGCCTTTCGTGCCAGCGATCAGCCACCAGAGTACGCGCTCCATGGCGTGGAGTTGGCAGGCATGTTTAATATCATAACCGATCAGAACGTTGAACAAGTTGACATAGCCGTAATAATAACCCAATAACCCAAAACAACCATGGTGATCCGGATGAAAGAACTAAGCACACTCATACCAGAACTGCGGCAGATAGCGCTTGATAGCGGCGCAAACGATCTGCGGCTGATCGCAACCGACATCATAAAAACAGCGGCATGGGTGCGGCTCAAATGTAGGTACGGGTGCAAGGCGTACGGCAAGCACCTCTCATGCCCGCCCTACTCACCAAGGCCAGAGGAGACCGAAAAGGTGCTTTCAGACTACGAAGATGCCGTGCTCGTCGAGTTTGTGGGGCTTCCGAAGGAGACAACAGTCGATCCGAGACATATCCACCACCATCTCTGGGATCTCATCCTGCAGATTCAGGATGTGATATTCAACCTTGAGCGGCACGCATTCCTATCCGGTTGCTACAAGGCATTCGGATTCGGAGCATATCCGTGTTCGCTCTGCGAGACCTGTCTACCAGAAGAGGGGGATGTCGATTTCCACACCGTAAAGCGGCTCTGCAGGCATCCGGACCGGCTGAGACCGTCGATGGAGGCGAGCGGCATCGATGTGTACGCCACCGTGCGTGCGGCTGGATTCGAACTTGAGGTGGTCAGATCGTTTGACGAGACGATCAGGACGTTTGGGCTGGTACTGCTTCGGTAGCCAGAACTCAATCGAGAACCCACAAAAGAGCGCCCAACCCAATCTCCGGAAACGATCCCTTGAATCTCGACTTCTCTCCCGTTTGTGATCACAAGATCGCAGCCCGCCCCTCATGATCGCGAGGTCGCGCCTTTTGGTGGCGTCCCGGGGTTCGATCATACGATGGCGAGATGGCAGGCAAGAGGAGGCGGGTCACGGAATTTTCAGAGCGGCATTCTGCTGAGTGCCATCTTCTTGGTGGGCACTGTCGCTTTTTCAAGTGAAATCGCCATACCCCTGGATTTTACCGCAGAGCACGCGGAAGAACGCGGAGGGTTGAAGTGGTC
>DASC01000218.1 GCA_002503595.1 Candidatus Methanogaster sp. UBA203
GGGATCGGGAGTTTCGGATGAACCTGACTTGATCCGGATCGGACTGGGTCTTTGGTATCTCGCGTTGCAGTGACTAAAACCTCGGAGACTTTTTGATATTTTCGAAATAAGGTTTGGAAAACCACAGAGGACACAGAGTGACACAGAGGGGGCGAAAGATAAAAATAACAACTCTCTGTGGTCCTCTGTGCTCTCTGTGGTTTAATCTTCCTTACCATAAACGGACCCTCTGGAAGAGTGAAAAAGTGCATGCAACGCGAATTACCAGAGAGCCTTTTTGATCAAACTTTTGTGAAAAGTTTGCGGGTAAGAAATGCCCTTCGGGTGGGGGCTGGCGATATACTTTTTCGTAAATGAAAATGATGCGTAGAGTGACCTGCCGTTATAGTATATATACCATAAAAAATGGAAATCGAAGGATACAGCATACCAGAAGAGCCGTATTACACGAAAGACCACCTCTGGGCGAGAGTGGAGGCTGACGGGAACGGCAGGGTTGACATGAACTCGTCCACGGCGATCCCCCTCCTCCTTGGATCGCGGTTTGCGGAGGATATTAAATCGAGGTGGCCTGGGTTCTTCTGAATTTCAGAGCCGATAATTCCACTCATCCGACTCGTACTTCGGCAAAAGCTCCTGTACCATCGCTTCCTCGCTCTCGCTAATCATCGAATCCACGAGTCTCGCGCCGAAGCGCTCCTCGAATTTACGCCGCACCACACCCTTAACGCATTCCATGTCCAGTTTTATGGGGAGTTCCTTGTCTACCCACGTCATCCCCTCCTCGATTGAAGCGATCTGCTTGTCGCTTATCTTCTCAATCGGGATATTGGATATGCGGAGCATCTCCTTGATGTCGAAGTCCAGAAGCAGCGTTCCGTGCTGGAGGAGTTTGCCACCCCATCTGGTCTGCGCATTGCCAGATATCTTCTTGCCATCGACAATAACATCGTTTATGGGTCTGAAATCAGCGTTCAAGCCGTACTCGCGCAAGGTATCGATCAGTACGCCGCATATCTGGTGGTACGAGTCCGTGACATCGAGCGGGAAGAGTCTGTCGTCGATCGTACCAACGACGCCGTAGTTGATCTGGCGTCCCCAATCATCCGAGAACGCGATGCCGCCACCGCTTGTGCGTCGCACGATCGTGTAATCTTTACATGCGTCAAGGTCCAGTTCCACACTTGCTTTCTGGAAGTACCCGCGGATGATGGATTTGGTGGGCGCCCAGAAGAAGAGGGTGTTGCCGCAGTCATTCTTCAGGATTGCTTCGTTTGCCGCCATCATGTATCTGATGTCAACCTTTCCGAAATCGATTACTCGCCATTCTTTCATTGGAATCACCGGTGTCAACCATATCGTATCCCCTGCTTTATATCATCGTTTCATTCTGTGAATGGCAAACTCATGTACCCTGATAGCGGATCATACGCGACGGATACTGCAGGACAGACCGCCCGCAGGGAGCAGTCAAGATCGCGAACCATACAAACCAACCCCGCCACTACGATAAGCATTTATACTTAGCAAATACCATATCACTTAGTGACGCACACATGATCAGTGAAACTAAAATATCAAGCGGACATTCAACCATCGTCCCGGCAGAGATCAGAAGATCGCTTGGCATTGACCCTGGCGATGTCCTGATCTGGACCCTTGATGACCACGAAATAAAGATAAAGCCGCGGAAGAAAATGCAGTTCAAGGACATTGTGGGTTTGATTGAAGAGGGGGGAGACTCCGTATCTGCAAAAAAGAGAATACAGCGCGGTGAATGAATGATTTTTGTTGATTCGTCCTATTATATCGCCATAGCGGATACAAAAGACCAGTGGCATAAAAAATCCCTTGAACTATCAGAATATATCGAGAATAGCATCAGTGTTGTATCAAGTTTTATCATCTCGGAGGTTGTGACCGAGATTGGCAGAAGAAGCGGCGGAAAAGTTGCCTATAATCTGTATAATTACTTTACAGACAACTGCAAGATCATATACATCGACAGGGACCTGCTTTCTGAAAGTATGGAGATCGTTCTTAAGTATGATGGGACGCTCTCGCTTGCAGATGCCGCTTCAGTCACCATCATGGATAATATGAAGATCGGTGAGATCATATCATTTGATTCCGATTTTGACAAAGTGAATTTTATAAATAGAATTCATACTTTGCAATAATACTCTTTGCGGGTTTAGAGGTCTGCGGTTCGTCCATCCGTGACCTTCGACCGAACACGGTGGCCCCCTATCGTTTAACCTCTTCTTCGGTAAGCCTTTAATAAAATCGGTTCCAACCAGATATGGTGAAGACCTGCCGCAGTGCTGCGACGCGGTCGGCATTCAAATAGGTGCACACGAAGAGAGATGTTCAGGAGGTAAGATAATGGGAATCGAAGGATATGAAGTACCGGAAGAGCTGTATTACACGAAAGACCATCTCTGGGCGAGGGTCGAGGATGACGGAAACGTCAGGGTTGGAATGGATGCATTCGGCGGTACAGCAGTCGGAGCAATCGAGTTCATCGATCTTCCGATGGAGGATGACGAGTTTGAGGCAGGCGAGGCGTTCGGGTCGATGGAGTCTGCAAAATGGGTCGGCGGGCTTACCATGCCTGTTACGGGTACGGTTATTGAGGTCAATGAGGATGTCGAGGATGAGCTTGAACTGTTTGTAGAAGACCCGTACGGAGATGGCTGGTTAATTCTGGTCGAGCCGTCCAACCTGGAGGAGGATCTGGAAGAACTCATCCACGGTGATGGGCTTGGGTCGTGGTTTGCAGAGGATATTAAATCGAGATAGCTCAGGTTCTTCCGGGCGGTCTGACGTCTTCGCGGTGAAAAAAGGTCAGCCGCGAAGATATACGCATCAGTCAATCTGCCGCCTGATTGCTAAAAATTAACAAAAACATCCACGCAGGGATGCATAAAATATTCCCTCTCTGCTCAAACAGATTCTTTGTGATCACCACCCCAAAAACCAGATCGTGAAGATCCATAAAATACAGCAGAATTTTCAAATCGTGGTCGTAGATGTGATTCTGGTATTTAACCTCGATCGGTACAGTTCTGCCGTTTATTTCCAGAATAATATCCACTTCGTGCTTCTGTTTATCCCTGAAGTATGAAATATTCCTGATCTCCGGCAATCTCCTGGACTCTTTTGTTGCCATGAGATTCGAATCGATGACCGATTCTACCAGCAGCCCGGTATTCTCATCGGTGATGTCACGGATCCTTAACAGCGCATTCCGGAGTCCTGAATCGATTATAAAGAATTTACGATTTGATTTTATCTGTTTTTTCACATTTTTTGAATAAAGGGGCAGACTTCCGATTAAATAGGTAGATTCCAGGTAATAGATCAGATTTATGATCGTGTCTGTACTGATTGAAAGTGCCTGTGCGATTTTGTTGAATGATACAGGCTGGCAGTTGTTCTGTGCGATGTACATCAGGATTTTTTCGAGATACTGCGGGTTTTTTATCTGGTAAAGTACAGCAATATCACGATATACAGTCTTTTCAATCACGTCACTCAGGAGTGTATCTTGCCATATCCGGATATCATTTTCCTTAAAATACTCCGGATAACCACCAGCCACCACATATTCATTGAAGTATAATACAATTTCACTTTGGAATTGTGTCAGCTCAAAGAAGAGATCATCCACGTCTATATGACACAAGTCTCTGGTTGCATAAGGTTTGAGCAAGTCGCTACTGCCTTTGAGTTTGATGAATTCCTTGAAATTCAGGGGCATTGTCTTTACCTCGGTAATCCTGCCGACGAGAGACTCTTTCGAAAATTTCAGCAGATGTGTTGCGCTTGAACTTGAGACTATAAATTTGATATTATATTTCAAGTCATAATATCTTTTAAGCCAGAGGTTCCAATCCTTCAGAAAGTGGATCTCGTCGATTACGATATACAGTCTTTCAACAT
>DASC01000022.1:0-182 GCA_002503595.1 Candidatus Methanogaster sp. UBA203
TCACTTGATTTTCAGACAGTGTCGTTCACGCCAGACCCCTGCCTCCACCAGAGGTGCGGCTACCGACGCAGCTCCACCCACCACACGATCTCTTGACCGGATACCGCCCAGCACCCTTCCCAAAGTCGCATCCGTCACTCATATATATACATGCTCGGGTAACTTGTGGTAGGAACCACAAG
>DASC01000022.1:237-8114 GCA_002503595.1 Candidatus Methanogaster sp. UBA203
TCGTGGTTTTATATGCGGATATCCACACAATACTCGAGTAAGTATACTCACATCATTCACATCATTCGACGATCCCTGACGGATCCCCGAGACTGAGCATGAGGAGGAGATAATCCTTAAGATGCCTCGTTATCAGGAAATTGTTCCTGACATGCTCTCTTCCGTTCTCTCCGAGTCTACTGGCAAGTTCCGGATGCTTCAAGAGATTGGCGATGTGGTACGCTGCATCCTCTGACGAACTCACAAGATAACCTGTGACGCCATCGATGATCTGTAGCGGGATTCCACCGGTTGCGCCGCCGACCACGGGCTTTCCCTTCCAGAGTCCCTCCGAAACCACCAGTCCGAAGCCCTCTTTCAGCGATTTCTGCATTATCACGTCTGCTGCCCGCTGGAATGCATTGATCTCGATCTCCGTAAACGGCGGAGATCCGAGCAGTACGTGGACATCCGGGTAACCTTCTGCCTTCTTTGCGATTTCGTGATATACCTTAAGCCCCTCCGGGTCGTCCGATGCAACCCCTCCTGCAAGTATCAACTGGCAGTCGATCCGCTCTTTCACCAGTTTGTATGCGTCTATGGTTCCGGGAATGTCCTTTAACCGGTCAAACCGTGATACCTGCACAATGGTCGGTTTATCTCTGGTGATCTCGTACCTGTCGAGCACTTTACCGATCTCGCCCTCCCGAAGTTCGATGTTCTTGTCACTCAGCGGATCGATCGACGGCGGCACAAGAAACTTCCTGGTGCGTATATCCGGTCTTGCGAAACGCGGCGCTGAAAATACAGATGCGTCGTACTTCGAGACAAATTCCTTAAGAAAGTTCCAGACGAGGTGGTCCGGACTTGAAACATCGATGTGGCATCTCCATATCCAATTTCCCCCTTCCTTTGCACGTATCATGGCTGCTGGCTGGGGATCGTGCATGAACACAAAATCGCCATCGACGTCCATCTCCTCCGAATTGATCTCGTTCCAGCGGAGGTACGTCTCGAACATATCCTGTTTCATCTCGAGTCTGCCGACCTGGCTTCCAGGTTCATCCGGCGTACTATGAGGTCCGTACATGCGGACGTCAGTGAGACCATCCAGACTACCATGAAGCGCATTGTGAAAACTCTTTGTGACCGAAAAGAACTCATCATCCCCTCTTATCACGTTCCATTCCGTTTCAACCCCTAATCCATTGGACAGTGGAACCAGACTGGTTAGAATCTCTGCAACACCCCCGCCGGTGTATGTGGCATTAATGTGCTGGACATTGCCTGTGATATTCTCTGCGAGCATCTCCAGGTATTCGAGCGGGCGTCGCCCAACAATGCTCTCGTAGTCCCAGATCGATTTCTTGCTCTTTTTGGGATTCTGGGATGGTATGTTCTGTAGTGGTTTCATTGTTTCCTCCCTCCAATCGTTTTTTGTTTCGGGGCGCTTTGGATCGCGCTGTAGCCACTCCCTATATAAATTATGCAACGTTATCCCATATAAACCTATTGGTTTATCATCAAATTTCTAAATGTTATAACAAATCGCTATGACCGACCCAAACTGCCGCCTGCACCTTCAACTTCTTCAAAATAATTCTGAAGCTTAATCGCCCGCTCAAAGTCCAGTGCCTCAGCAGCCACCTACATTTCTCGAGTTCGATGATGAGATTCGGGATCTCCGACTTTGTCAGGTGGTTTCGGATCGTTCAATCGTCCCTTTCTTCGGCGCGGCGAGCCATAAAAACAATAGAACGAATAAAATTATAGGTAGCCACAAGATGATCAGACCGATCAGAACCACATCCCACAGTTTCATCCGTTCCCACCTCTTCTTTGAGTGCAAAATGCTTCGCCGCTCTCGATAGCGTGTATCCGTCCCTGTGCGGTCGTCACAAATTCTATCTCGAACTGATCCGAGAAGATGCGTTCGTGCTCGTCTTTTGCCCAGTATTGGTCGTTGATGGATTCGATAACGTAAGTCTCGTTGCCGATCTCCACCCATGTGCGGGCGTGACTGTCGTTGACGTTCGACCACAGCATGACAACCCCGGTTCTGTATCCGTAGTTGTCTGCGATCCACTCCGCCTGTTTGCACGATATATGTGTGCAGACGTACACGTCCTCAGGTCGCTTGGCGAAGATCGTATAGTCTGACTTGTTAGCCACGCCATGAGCGGTTATGTCAGATATCAAGACCGCGATCGGCTCAGGATGCTGTGTGATGTTGGACGGTGCAGCGAACAGCGCGAAGATTGGCAGTGAAACGAAGAGCGCAAGGATTAGTAGCGCAGTGGCGGTCTTCACCTCGATACACCCCCGCTGTATATGGCACCGGTGTGCGGGACGCTACCGGCGGCATCTGCAAGCATCTCATGATAATCAAATGGACGCCGTCCAACGAGGTCCCCGTAGCCCCGGATCGATTTCTTGCTCTTTTCAGGCGCTGGGGGTCGTGCGTGTTGCAGTCGTTTCATTCTTCTGCTCTCTATTCGCTCTCTTGGGGGCTGGGTGCGGATCGCACCGTAGCCATCCTGGTAAAAAATCCACAGCATTATCCCATATAAACCTATCGGTTTATCATCAAAATTCTAAACATTATAGCAGATCGCTACAACCACCACCCCCAACCACCACCTACAGGGTCGCACGCGTCCAGCCGTTGCCCTGCCATCCGTCTGAGCAATAACAACAAACTCCTTGCCCCTGGCGTTGAGCGCGTCCGCCCAACATATCGGGCACAACAAGACCAGAGCAGCGATCAGCACACATCCCTTGCGGCTGTGCCATAATGGGGGCGTGCGCCTTCCGCTTTCATGGGGTGGGTGGTACGAGCATGAGGGTCATGCAAGCATCTGCATGGCATACCAATTTGCGCGTTCTCGACTGTCCTTTATTGATCAGTCACTGCCCCCTAAAGTGGGGGCATCACGAAGGGAGTCGCGCTACCTGTGATGAGGATGAGCGCGGACAGAAGAGGATTACTAATCATTACTAATCATTACTAAATTAGTAGTAAACTACTTATGTGTGGTGCCCGATTGTTTATATCATGCACATCCCGCAAGAACCACCAGACCTCACGAAGGTCATGGCTGAAGACGACAACAGATCAAAGATGACAGAATATTTCCAGAGAGAAGATGTAAAAGAATTTGTTACAAAGGTCAATACTAAGTATCTGCATTGGGATGAGGTCAGACATCGACCGGTTCCAACGGACACAGACCATGAAGTATTGTGGGCTCTAATTAAATTAATTAGAAATTATGATATGAAGATTATTAAAATTAGTGATATTAACAATTTTACGTTTCGGTATAAACTGACAGACCACACATTACAAAAGTTGCACGAATTCGATTCGAATCTGGGTGGAGCTCTAAAGAGCGGTTCAGTAATTACTTCAGAAGACCGCGATAAGTATCTGGTCAGTTCGATCATGGAAGAGGCGATTGCGTCAAGCCAGTTGGAAGGAGCTGCGACTACAAGGGAAATTGCGAAAAAAATGCTACAAACGGACAGAGAACCAAAAACGAAATCTGAAAGAATGATACTAAATAATTATATTACGATTAAAAAAATATTAGATCTCAGAGGGGAGGAACTTACACCCGAAATGATACTGGATATCCACTCAACGATTGCGAACCGGACTTTATCTGTTAAAGAATCAGAGGGGAGGTTTCGGGAGTCAAATGATGTGGTTGTGAAGGAGCGTTCATCCGGGAAAATCGTTTATATTCCGCCAAACTACGAATTGATCCCAAAATTAATCGAGGATTTGTGCGAATTCGCTAACAAGTCGCCTCATGACGGATTTATGCATCCGGTAGTAAAGGCAACGGTGCTACATTTCCTGGTGGGGTATATTCACCCTTTCGTGGATGGCAATGGGAGAACTGCTCGTGCGATCTTCTACTGGTATATGCTGAATCACGGTTACTGGTTGTTTGAATTCATGTCCATATCCAGGACGATCATCAAGTCTCCCGCACAATATGCAAGAGCGTACCTTTATACTGAAAAAGACGAGAACGATTTGACGTATTTTATCAATTATCAGATTAAGACTATGGGCCAGGCTTTGAAGGATTTGAAGACGTACATAAATCGTCAGGTAAAGAAGAAAAGCGAAAACAGATTTTATAAATTATTGAAAATAGAAGGGGTAAACAATAGGCAGGTGTACTTATTAAGAGAGTTCTCGGAAAGTCCGGAGAAGATGATGACGATTAATGAAGTAAAAAACATTTTTAATATCGTATACCAGACAGCCCGGACTGATTTGCTTGGATTAGAAGAACTTGGTTTTCTTGAAGTGAAACGTTCGGAGAGAAGGAAGCTACTGTTCTTCAGGTCAGAGAATTTTGAAAAATTGCTGGATGCGAGAATTGGTTGAGAATAAGATCTGCTCTGCAGTTCGCCGTATACCTAACCGTCGCTGTCGTGACCCACCATGCTCAACCCGCCCCACAAAAACCCTCCAACCTCGCGACCCACCCAACCTCCGCGTAACACTATGCCAACCTCCCGAAGTCACGGCCCCTCTGCTGGAAGCAAAAGGCATCTGGTCTGATGCTCAGAATTAAATATTATTTATTTGACTGCTGGTTTTCATATTCAAATCCATGCACAAAATTTTGAATATGAAAAAAAGAGTGTGTTTTATAAATTAAAGCTTATTTTTATTTCAGGACAGTATTTCTTAACACATTCTTCTGTTATTACAGTAACTGGTTTTTCAAATGTACTTATAGGCAAAGGAAATATTATTTTTTCATCTATTTGCGACTCAACAATCACATTTCTGGAATTCTTAAGATTAAATGGATCTGGAATAATTCTGGTTTTAATTGTGTCATCAAAATAAGGAACTCCTGAAATAATACTCGGCATAGGCTCTGAGATGCAACTCATATGAACTATATGATTTTGAAAAAGATCAGTAATGAAAATCATATCAATATTATTGAAACTAATAATTATTCCATCCTCATCTTTAAACCAACTATTTTTTGTCAACAATCCATGTTTTGGGTGCTTTAAAGCAGTTGCCGGTTGATCTGTATGATCTGTCCAACATATAAATAGTATATTGAAATGTGTATTATCTTCACTTTTTAGAAATTTATTATTTGCATCAACAAGAAAATCTTTTATTTTTGAATCTGTTGAAACCATATTTTCGGACTTTTGCTTTTCCGATAAATTGAAAATTCTTGATTCATAGTGTGTCACTGATTTTTCAGATTTCAATATTTCATGCAATTTTTTTCGATAATTTTCAAAATTGGGTGTTTTAACTTCTATATAATATTTATAATCACTTATATTAATTGTGAACTCTGGGTTTTTTTGACTACCTTTTAATGGTTGAGGTTCATATTTAAAAGTTGAAGGATTATCGATCTTGAAAAGCATTGTATTCATAACAGACAACTCACATAAGGAAGATAATAAATTATGAAAATCGTATGAATCTCCGCTTTTTGAACGAATTTTATGATTTAATAAATCTAATGCAGCCGTTGAATCTACATGATTCACATTTAAGATAGCTTCTACAAAAAAATTTAAGTATGAGCTTGGGAAAGGAAAATCTTTAAAAGATAATAATTGTTTCAATACATGGTTATCTGAATATGAATTTATTATGCTAAAAATATCTTCATTATTCATTATTCCTTCCCCTCCATTGGTAATCTTCGCACCTTATAAATATTACCATTGTTCGAGATCTGATTATCGATTTTGAATAAGAAACTGCGCCTAATTTTTCTAATATTATAGCCGAGTATGAACATACCATCCTGCAGCCCCACCCGCGCCACCCCTCAATAAATTGCGAGGCATCCGAGAGGGGTTGCCGCACGAACATCGCTACACCTCACAGACTGATCGCTCTTGCCGCCGCCTGCAGGATCATGAGCGCATCCAATGATGTTACCCTGCCATCTCTGTTCATGTCTGCGTTATCGTTGTGCTCTCCGCTCACAGCCATCTGGAGTGCGATAATTGCACCTGCTGCGGGGGGTTGAGGGCGATGGATGGTTAATTTCATTGCGTCCCGCCCGCGGTGATGTCCTGCAACTCGTCACGCCAAAGCTTTTCGATCATATGACGCCGCTACTCTGCTTCAGGAGTGGGCAACCCAATCATCTTTTTCTGCCAACCTCCTGTGTCTTGCATCTCCGGCACTTTAAAGCATTAAGGTTTTGAACCCGCTCTTATCGAGTTTCGTATTGCCAGTACCCTGCCGGCGATCTCTAAAAACCCGCTATTATATGGTGCTGATGGCGATTCTTTGCTGTATGTGGCTGTCACGCCTGACTTACCCATCTCCTCACGTATCATTGCCGCCGCCTCATCGTCTATGGTCACACACTTCTCCGGTATGCTGCTCGCATCTTCATCCTTTGCCAATTCCTCTAAAAAATCGGCAATTCTTTCTAAAGTGTCTGCAATTCTTTTAATATCTTCCTTTTCGTCACCCATTTTTGCCCCTCCAAACTTTTTGAGTCGCCAAGCCCATACTTGAGCACAATGCCTGTGTGCTGTGGTTTTATCGGTCGCCACGATACTTAAATCTGACCGAGCTCTATGCTCCCAACCGCCACACATAGGATCATCGGGTCCTGATCCACAAAACCCCTTCCGCACATACAACCACCCGACCTCCGCGTACCTCATGATACCCTCCAGAAGTCACTAAACCCCGCGCTTAAGTCCAGAACCCATACACAGCGATTTCCTGCCACTCATCTTACCAGATACTTCGGCATGTTCACTGTGGCATGTCAACAACGGTTGCAGCATACCTGCTGCCGCGTGGATCGTATCGTCCCATACAATAGACTTGTTGCGAAATAATTTGGAAAAGCCCGGAGAAGGGATATCCGTAAAAAGGAGCAATATGCACGGAGCAATGGACGCCTTANNATTTTATATCGCAACAAGTCTAATGTGATCAGTCTGTAATGATACTTAAACACGACTCTCACCCCGCCGCCTGCGCCTTCAACTTCTTCACAGCATCCCTTAGCTTAATCGCACGCTCGAAGTCCAGTGCCTCAGCAGCCGCCTGCATCTCTGCTTCGAGTTCGATGATAAGATTCGGGATCTCCGACTTTGGCAGGTGCTTTGTGTCTGTGAGATCGACCTCCTTCTCCCGGATCGGCTTCTTGATCGTCTGCGGAATGATGTTATGCTCCCTGTTATAAGCGATCTGGAGGTTTCGCCTCCGCTCTGTCTCAGAGATGGCTCTCTTGATCGAGTCTGTCATCTTGTCGGCGTAGAGCACCACCCTTGACTTCACGTTTCTGGCTGCCCTGCCGATCGTCTGGACGAGACTTTTCGTATCGCGTAAGAATCCTTCCTTGTCAGCGTCGAGGATGCCAATAAACCCGACCTCAGGGATATCAAGCCCCTCCCGCAGGAGATTGATGCCGACAAGGACATCGAACTTGCCAAGCCTTAGCTGGCGGATGATCTCGGTCCGCTCGATCGTGTTGATATCAGAATGGAGATACCGTGTCCGGACGCCTTTGTGTGATAGGTACTCGGTCAGTTCCTCTGCAAGTCTCTTCGTAAGCGTTGTGATGAGGATGCGGTCTCCCTCTTGGATCGTCTTTTCGATTTCACTGAGCACGTCAGCAGCCTGCCCCTCGATCGGGCGCACCTCCACGTACGGATCGACAAGACCTGTCGGGCGGATGATCTGCTCGACGACCTGCCCTGATCTCTCAAGTTCATACGCACCGGGTGTCGCCGAGACAAAGATGACGTTTTGCATGTATCCTGTAAACTCATCGAACCGCAAGGGGCGGTTGTCGAGTGCCGACGGAAGCCGGAATCCGTAATCGACAAGCGTCTTCTTTCTGGAATAGTCGCCC
>DASC01000114.1:0-2390 GCA_002503595.1 Candidatus Methanogaster sp. UBA203
TATCGATCTCTACCCATGAGGTGACCAAGAATGACTATACTGAAAGATGCAGGAGAACCTGGAGACGATACAATCCCTGAGTTTCTTCATGGTGATCAATTCTGTGTTGTGGAGAAGACTACACAGGAGGTCTCGTTGATCATAGGAGTGGATACAGCAAATGGCAACATGCACATCCAATATCCCCCTATAGAGAATGATCTGAAACACCTACGTAGTTCAGAGGTCTCTCACAAATTTATGCAGATTAGAGGTCACAAGATCGATGAACGTGCAGGAAGAGAATTTGAAGCCAAGGAACTTGACTATATGCTCGATGAAGCATACAAAGAAGTTGTTGAGGCACCACGTTGATGATTTATCTCAGGATGTTTTGGAGGATGAAGAGTATCCAACAATAGGACAGCGGTTGTACCATCGTGTCAAAGACTCTGTTGAGTACGTTAGTAGATATTTGGGGACTTCTCGTGTTCATTTGTGATAAATTGTACTGACGCTGAATGCAGGTTCGATTCTTGCACAGCACATGCCATTCGCAGTGCTCCAGCGCAAAGTTGTTCGTGTGTATGCCCGGGATGAGCCCTGAGATCAAGCCGAGCGCAAATCCGATCAGTACCGAAAGTATCAGCAGGTCAAGCATCGGGTAGTGGTGGGCGGCGGATGTTCATCAACATTGTTTCGATGGATATGTGGATAGGTGGGTATGTGGAATGGGTAATAGATTGATGCCACTGCCTGCAATGGCCGGGCATACACGCTCCTCTACTTTAGTGGGGACTTTAAAAGCGTAGATTCAACCGTTTTGTAAGACTCTGCCTCTACGCGGGTGCTGGCGCCGGAGTGCCTGCCGCAAGCGTCTCCCTGTCGAGATACAGGCGCGTCCACCAGACCGTGATAAGCGGCATAAGGATGCAGATATTGATCAATGTGACAACGAACTGCCAGATCACGGTCGTAACCGGATGCATAAAAAATATCTGCCCGACTGTGAAGATAAGCATAGATATCGCAATCACCACGAGCCACATCAGAAAAACATCAAGTTTATGGCTCGAAAAGAACTTCCAACCCCTCTCGATGCCTTCGATCGGACCTGTGTGATCGATGACGAGTGCGTATGTGACCGGCGCAAGCCCGATCGAGAGGATGATCGCATATCCGATCCATACAATAATTCCGATGGCAAAGGCAGCCATAGCCATTCCGCTGCTACCTGACGCATCGAGCAGCAGGATGCCTGGCACCATAAATACGATTCCTGCAAGAAATATGAGTACGATCAGGATATTTGCAAGAAATAGGCTGACTGTGCTCCGCCTCCCGTACCAGAAGAGATCATTCATCCGTGTGGTGCCGGTCATGGTTGCGTTCTTTGCCATGCCGACCGCCCCAACCTCGAAGAACGTGCGGATCAGCGCGCTCCCGATCCCCATGATGACAAGTGCTACAATGAAGACTCCGATGAACGGCACTACCAACTGGTATACCTCAACCATTGCTCCGGCAGCCTCGATTGAGTGCTCTCCTGTGTTCTGTGACGCCTGCATGATCTCTGATATCCCGGATCCGATCGCCATGAACATGTCGGTGCCGATGACCGCCGCAAGCCCTGCAAGCACGATCATGAAAAATAAAAACCTGACAAATGTATCAAGGACAAAAGGAGCACATAGAATCGGGTTTTGCTTCCAGGTGTATGCGCCGTTTCTCAGTACCTCACCTATCCGTTCCATTCCGCAACCTCGATCACGCGCAGTGGCACGCGCTTTAGTGCACGCCCGATCATCGATTTGGCGATCCGTGCCGCATGTTCCTCGCTTTCCGCATCAAAGACCTTCATCGAGAATATTAGCCCAACGAGTCCGGTACCTGCGACCAGCACCGCTGCATCCGCCTCTTCGCCGCAGTTCGGGCACACGATCGATCCGACCTCGATGTCCACGAAGCTGAGTTTCGGGTGAAATCGCTTGCCTGCTTCCGAGATCGCAACACCGATAGCATCGTCTACTGTCTTTACGTCCCGCACCGTCCATGCCGCTTCCATCGTCACGCTGTAATTCATCTTACCGCGCAAGGAGACCCCGTCCGTAAGCGCGGGGAGGAACTCTCGCACACCTCCTGTATAATTCCTCTTGCTCGTTCCAATAGTTCCAGTCTTTTACTGCTCACAGACGCTCCGATTCGAGCTCCAGTGATTGTCCGAAGATCGAAGTACCCGCGGCTTCTTAATCCATGTATGAAACATTCTGTTCCGTCGTATTTCACTTTATCAAACCTCTTAAATCCTTTAACTTCTTTTACAGTGTTTCTTTTTAACTTTCCTCTCGTAAGGAAGTTAGCTTTATATAATGATCGGTTCTGTCGTCGAACCTGTTTGGCGATTACCTGAT
>DASC01000114.1:2578-5268 GCA_002503595.1 Candidatus Methanogaster sp. UBA203
TTTGGTTGCACTCGTGACATGCTGTGGTCAGATTAGAGACTCGATCTGAACCTCCTCTCGACCGCGGTACGATGTGCTCTATCTCCAGTGGTACGTCGGTTTTGCCGCAATAAACACACTTGCGTCCGAATTTCTCAAGCAGGTATTCTCTAACCTCGTATCCCTGCAGTTCTCCCTGCTGATATTCGATGTTAGAGATTTCTGGATTCTGCATCTTCTGCGTGTCGAAAGAAGCGACCTCTACGATGATTCGTGTGATCGGTAGGATTTTCTTCAGTTTTTCGATGAGCCTGATGTGGCTATCGAGTTTGTGTTTGATGCTTGGTGCAAGCCAACCTTTCTTTCCGCGGTTGTTAAATCGCGGTTCTCTGTACCACTTACGACTTCTTCGCGTGCGGCGATATGCTCTTCGTTTTTCGAGAAGTCGTTTAATGTCGTTGCGTAAGGTCAATTCACCCGCGATGAGTTCTCTGCCTGCCACAGCACTAAAGCCGACCGTAGAGTACCCGGCGTCTATGCCAAGGGTGACGCCCTGTTTGTATCCGCTTGAACCGTATAATAGTTGTATCGTGAATGGAGTCCGTCTAACGACTACAGCCTGTCCGTTATCCAGTAAATGTCTCGCTTTGGCTGGCGATGCAGGCATAAGCGGATTTCCGTGTTTATTCAGTACAAACACTAACATAAAGTGTTCCTCCTGTTTCCGAGTAAATGCTCCTCGGAGTTGTTATGCGGGGTTTTTAAGCTGGACAGCACCGTTCCTACCCTCTCAGAACTGTTTAACCATCCTGCCACAGAGCTTGGAACTGGAGCAGCATTCCAAGGTGTGTATGTATTTCTTCCGCGTAACTTCTGCATATTCTTATGCCTCCTGATCAACTAAGGGGCTTTTTAAGTCCTTTCCTCGACCCGTTAGGGTCAGGGAGAGTAGTTGACTGTTTCATCTCACAGAAGACGCCCAGCCGAATACCTGCATCGATGAATGCATGTCCGTAACTGAAAGCGACCAGCGCATTGACCCGGTCGCCCTCATCGAGGAAATGGACGCCATCATTGTAATAGGACTCCGCCATTAATAAATAATCTTCTGCGACGGCGTGGAGGTGCGACGATCTATCAGGCACGATGCTTGTTTTTGAGAGCGCGTCGGCAAGCAGCCGTCTGTACCGGTCTGACTTTTCTGTGAGGTGGTCTTGTGGTTGGGTCATTGCTCGATATCTAATTCAGGGTTTTCTATCTCTTGCGCTCGTTTGTAATCTACCTTTCCAAGCCAGACCGGATGACTCCGGAACAGGGACTTTGGTATTTGCACAATCTGTGCGGCAGTACTTACTATCAGGTGACTGCAATTTCAGTTGTAACCGGACCCAGGGGCAACTCGAGCTAATTCCATCGTGGTGTCCGCGGGGTGATGCGGTCGCATGGTTTGAGTAGAACATATCAAATGGAAGTCTATATCTGTTGAATCTCTGCTTTGGCCCTCAATCTCATGTTTTGTCGTTAAAACACCCAACCGCCGTTCTACAAGCATTTTTTGCAATGTTGCCAACTTGTGCAATCGTACAACCGATGGCAACAAAAGTCCGGTTTGTTTCCATTCGATCAATTTCACATCGTACCGGGTCTGCACCTGCCGGCTCGTGACCCGTGCCACAACAACGTCGCCATTTCCGGTGTCCAACAACACGAGTGCCGGACGCCGCTTAACACCCCGTTGATCCGTATAAGGGAATGCGAGCAGGACGATTTTACCAATCTGATAATTATGCATGTCTTATTCCAATTGATCATAAACGGCATCAGAATCATCGTACCCGGCGAAGAACTGTTCAGCAGTCAGGTGTGCCCATGCTTGTTCTTCATCCGATGATTCGTCGATCAGAACGATCACTCGAATTGTTTTGTGCGCCTCAAACTTTCCAAATAATGCGTCGGGAATGCTTAATTTATGATCTGGCGTCACCGCTGCTTGGAATTCATAAGCGTTCATCATACGGATGTTTCTATGATGTGGGATTCATAAATCTATTGCATCAGCCGCCACCTGTAGGATCATTAGAGCGTCGAGCAAGGCGACGCGCCCATCGCGGCTGACATCAGCATCCGCGTCCCAGCCGCCGCTGGCTGCGATCTGGAATTCGTTAGCAAAGCCGTTGGCAAGCGCAATCGCGGCGTCTGCGGGGGTGAGGATGCTCCACGGCTGCATGAATGCGAAGCGCAAGCGTAATGCGTTAGCATTGGCGTTGCCAGCAACGCCCTGAGGCACTGCGCAAAGCTTTGCGCCGAAGGTAGCGGGGGCACTGTCTAAAAAATCCAGTGATTTATCACCGCGGAGATCGCAGGTGCGCCGAGCAAAGTTCATACTCGCCAGCTGGTGAAAATCCAGCCTGAGGAAAGGTTAGCCACCACCTCAGAACTGAACCCCACACCCAGCCTGGTAACAGGCTGATGTGAAGCTGGGGGGATGGGATACCAGGCCACAATCGAAAGATGAAGGTTATAAGCCCCGAAATTCCGCAAATCCTGGAAGCCGACGTTGTCTGCGCAACGGAAGGCAACATTCACACCACCGTTAGTCCAATCCTCCGGTCTTGGAATATAGCAGGGAGTTCTGGGACATTGCGAGGTGATGTGAGTCCAGCGGGGTCTCAGACCGTAGCATGGTATCAAACGGAGACTATGGGAACTCG
>DASC01000112.1:0-1586 GCA_002503595.1 Candidatus Methanogaster sp. UBA203
TAATAGACAGTTACCTATTGAGGTGCATAAACATTTGGATCCTTGGGTGCTGTGTTGAATTGGTAAGTTCCGTTAGAGGGTGCATGAAAACACAAACTTGCCAGCGGAATCGGCTATGATGCGCATAAGATCGAGAATCATGAAGTAAGCGATGGACACCTCATAATCCAATTTACAGTCTTTCCGAAAGCTGGCAGTCTCGTATAGAGATATTTTTGAACACCCAGAACTTAACCAGTTACCAGATGCTTGACCTGCTGATACTCTCGGTACTGATCGGCTTTGCGCTCGGCTTGATCTCAGGGCTCATCCCGGGCATACACACGAACAACTTTGCGCTGATCCTGCTTGCGCTCTCTCCTGCCATCGCAGATCTCGGATTCTCAAATATCCACATAGCGGCGATGATTCTTGCAAACTCGATCACGCACACCTTCCTAAACATCATCCCCTCGGTGTATCTTGGAGCGCCTGACGCGGATACCGCGCTTGCGGTGCTGCCGGGTCACTCCATGCTGCTTGACGGGATGGGGATGGCAGCGATCAGATTGTCAGCCCTCGGCAGCGCAGGATCGATCGTCGTGTCGTTGCTGATCGCAGCTCCGCTCGTTCTCTTCTTCGGGCATTATTACGACTTCATGCGCGAGAATATGGGCTGGATCCTGCTGATGGTCGTTCTGCTCATGATCCTCACCGAATCCGGCAGATACGTCGAGGGGCAGGGGTCTCTCGTGCATCTAAAGTACAAATTCTACGCGGTTGTGGTTCTCCTGCTCTCCGGCATTCTCGGAGCGATCGGATTTGGGAATACAGATCTGATGCACCCGTATTTCCAGTTCGGTTCACCATCGATTCTTCTTTCGCTGCTGACCGGTCTCTTCGGCGCGTCCGTGCTCCTGATCAGCGTGCTTACGAAATCAGTCCTGCCTGAGCAGCGCCAGCATCCACTGAATCTCAGGTCGCGGTGGGTGCTGCGAGGCATCGCGGTCGGCAGCATCGCAGGAGCGATTGTTGCATGGCTTCCAGGTGTCTCTTCAGGTGTTGCAACGGTACTTGCACGGTTAGCGATCAGAGGAGATCTCGAACATCACCGGACAAGGGCTATGGAGTTTATCGTCTCGGTTTCCGGTACAAACACGTCAAATGCTGTTTTCGGATTGATCGCGCTCTTTATCATCGGTTATCCGAGAAGCGGCGCGATGGTTGCAGTACGGGATCTGGTTGGCGAAACGCTGGATTTCCATCTGGTTCTGCTTTTCCTGATTGTTGTCGTACTTGTTTCGATTGCAGCTTATGCTGCCACGATATTCATCGGAGATCTTGCCCCCTCTGTGCTCGCACGCTTCGACTACCAGAAAATATGCATGGCGATCCTTATCGGGATTGTCGTGATGGTGATTTTAGTTAACGGCGTCTTCGGGCTTGCCGTCTTCCTTGCAGCGGTACCGATCGGGATGCTTCCGTACTATATGGGTGTCAAGAAGAGCCATGCGATGGGCGTGCTACTGCTACCTGTGATGATGTACTATTTCGGGGTGGGGTGAGCTCGTGTGCGATCACCATCCCGTGAAATGGACGATTGAGCC
>DASC01000112.1:1701-8819 GCA_002503595.1 Candidatus Methanogaster sp. UBA203
CAATCTCCATCCGGTTCTTATTCTTTCCGGAAAAAACCATACCCTGTGACTCAAAACGACTGATATACTCCGGGTTCACCTCGTACCGGTGCCTGTGCCGCTCAACGATCTTCAGACTTCCGTACAGCCGGTGAGCAAGCGACCCCTCGGCAAGCACTGCCTCATAGTTCCCGAGACGCATACTCCCGCCCATATCCATGACGTCGTGCTGCTCCGGAAGAAGATCGATCACAGGATGTGCGGTATCGCCAAACTCCGAACTGCTTGCATCCTCAAAGCCGAGCACATCCCTTGCAAACTCGATTACTGCAAGCTGCATGCCGAGGCAGAGTCCGAGAAACGGCACATCGTTTTTCCTGGCGTATTCGATCGCCCGGATCTTCCCATCGATCCCGCGCTCGCCAAATCCGCCCGGAACAAGGATTCCGTCAAATCTTCCGAGAGACTCCCGAACCTCTGCTGCGTCATGGAGGCTCTCTGAATCGATCCATCCGATATCGACCTTGCAGCCACATTCAATCCCCGCGTGTTTGAGCGATTCCCGGATGCTCGTGTAAGCATCCCTGAGATTAATATATTTCCCTACAACGGCGATGGATACTTTTTTCCCACTCTCATTGATCTTATTCATTCGTTTAACGAGTTCCTGCCATCCCGAGTGGTTACCGCTCTTTTTAAGTTCGAATCTTTCCCTGAGATAATCTGGTAACCCCTCTTCCTCGAATATCAGCGGAACATGGTAGATATCCTCAGCATCGGGAGCGCTGATGACCGCATTTGTTGGAACATCGCAGAAGAGGGCGATTTTTTCTTTTGCCTCCCTTTGCAGCATGGATGAACACCGGGCAACGATGATGTTCGGATAAAGCCCGAGTTCCCTTAGCTCCTTCACCGAATGCTGGGTCGGTTTGGTCTTCTGCTCCCCCTGTGCATCAACCGGAACGAGCGTCACATGCACGAGCGCGAGATCGCGGGGTGCCTCTTCCCGCTGCATCTGCCTTGCTGCTTCGAGAAACGGCATGGACTCGATGTCACCAACCGTGCCGCCGATCTCGATCAAGCAGATATCTGCCCCGCTTGCCCCTGCCACCGTCCGGACCTGCTCCTTGATCTCGTTTGTAATATGCGGGATGATCTGCACCGTGCTTCCAAGATAATCGCCCCGCCGCTCCTTTTCGATCACTGCCCTGTATATCTTCCCTGTGGTGATGTTGTGGTCGCTTCCGAGTTCGGTATCAAGGAACCGCTCGTAGTTGCCGAGATCGAGATCGACCTCGCCGCCATCCTTCAGCACAAAGACCTCGCCGTGCTGGAACGGGCTCATGGTTCCGGCATCGATATTGATATACGGATCGATCTTGATCGCGGTCACCTCGTATCCCTTGCCCTTCAGGATTCTTCCGATGGATGAGGAAGTGATGCCCTTGCCAAGACCGCTCATGACCCCGCCGGTGACGATTACGTATTTCATGATGGGTAATGGTTGCTCAAATATGTTAAAACATCGGTGCGGTGCATCATTTGTAAACCGCCCCCCTATATTTCACCCTGAAGATGTAGACCACTTAATCACGATCGTTGATGGTATAGAGAATTCTGCAGTCTCCGACCCGAAGACGATAACCCTCGTTACCTTTGATCTTGAGCGCACCCTTTGGTCCCTTCTTTTTTCAAAGATTCAATCGCTTCGTATATCCTATTCAGAGGCTGTTTTTGGACTTTTCTAAGCTCTTTTTTGACTTGATTCGTGATGAACAGAGTGTACATCAGAGTTTTCCCTCTTTACGGAGTTCTTTCACGAAGTCGTCCCAATTCGTGAGATCGGGGGATCCTTTCATGGCTAATTCCAGATCTATCCGATCCTCCAGCAACTCGATATACCCTTCCAACTGCTGGAAGGATCTGATATCGAGTTGCACTGCGATTTTAGTGCCGGATTCGTTGGTTACATATTGTTTTTGTAGGGGGTGCATTTTTACCACCTTTTATTGATTTTATTAGTTAATAAATCTATCAAAAACTATATTTATATTTAAAAATACTGTTGTCATCCTTCTACCACCTGCATCTCCTCCGCATCCAGCCCGTACAGCGCATACACCCGCGCATCGATCTCCTGATCCATCTCCGCAATCTCGCACTCCACCCGCCCTGCCGCATCAACCGCAGCCAGATACTCGGTCATGATCTCAGAGACGGCTTGCGCATTCTTGCCAGCGTCAGCATAAAACCGCGGCAGCCTGATCGCAAGCAGCCGCTCGTAGATATTGCCTCTGCCAAGCGTGCCGGGTCTTGTATACCCCTTGATGCTGTAATACAGGAACTTGCGAAGCTCCACATCCTCGATCCGGCACTTAAACGCATCGATTCTGATGAGAGTCTCTTTTCCCTTGCCGCTTTTGAAGAGATAGCCGACCCGAAATACCAGCCAAACGCCATTCTCCGTGACCTCGAATTCCTTGATCTTCCCTTCGATCTTGCTTGATGGTTTGCCGTAATGATCCTTCAGAACTTCTTTGTCAGCGATCAGGAGCGCGTCTATATACTCTTTGAGTGTTGCGTCCTTGATGCGTGAGTGCAAGTTGAGGTAGCGGTCGAAGTCGGCGTTTATCTCGTGGAGTTGTTTTTTGAGGGTGATCACGCGGTCTACGAGTTCGATTATTGGTTTTTGTTCTTCGGGAGTTGCTGGAGCAATTGGGAGTTGTTCGATGGTTTCGATGTCGGTCTGTGCCATCACTCTGCCCAGTTCCAAGCTGATGAGATGGTAATAATGGTTCATGAGTTTAGAATTTAACAGTGAAAGTATGTATTTCAGATTATATGATTCGTCTGTTAGCACAATCGAGTGGCAATTATTTAGGTGATAATATTTGTTATCGTCAAATGTTGCATAAATGCTATCACCAGTCTGGCGCATAATGATTTTATCTTTTAGAACCACATCAGGATCCCAACCACCACCCCATAATAACTTTGGTTCAATATTTATAAAGTGTCCATCATATTCCAAAGAATACCTGCCGATCTCACTTCCGGAAATCAATCCTCTCTTCCATGCATCATCTTTCTTTTCTCTGCTGTAAATATTCTTTTGACCAATTTTAGAGCGGACTCCTGTGTGTATGCTTACTATTTTATTCAGCGTTATTGCACCTTCTTCACGCTTGTCCACAAATCTCTTACTCTCCTCCTCGAAGAACAACCTGAATCGATTGTGAAGTACCTCTTCAAAGTAATCTTGCTTATATGTATATGTTTTAAATTTTTCCTCGCTCAGATCCTCCAGCATCGGGCATAATCGAACTGTAACCTCGTTATTCCACCTAATCTCCTCGTCTGATTCTTTCTGCAATAAAATAATAACACTCCGCCCAACAGTTCCATGAGGCCAAAAATCCTCTAAAAATAACAAAATCTCTTTTACTTTCGTCGTATCGAGAATATATCTCCGAATCTTGGAGAAATACCTGCCGAGCAAGAAACTGTCCGGAACTATGAATCCAAATATACCACCATCGCTCAACCGGTCTATTGCTCGATTTATAAAAATAGCATACACACTCAATTTATACTCAGCAGAATGCGGGTACATATCCCTGAGATAATTATTCATCTCCTTCGCAACCTGACTAACGCCCCGCAATCCAAAACTGACCCACGGCGGATTCCCGACCACCACATCGAACCCCTCCGCTCCAAACTTCTCTTCCCAGTTAAACGGCTTCTTATCCTCCCATTCATCGCCAAAATACTCTGACAACTCCGCCCCGCCCGAAATCAGCGAGTTCCCAACCTTGATCGTCTCCCCGAGAACGAGAGGCATCCGCCCGCCAGCCTGAAGTCCCTTGAGCATCAGATTCACAGCAGCGATCTCGCAAGCCTGTTCGTCCAGATCGACTCCATGAAGGTTGTTTACCAGAATACCGTACTCGACATCCCGATATTTATCAGATACCCCATTCTCAAAGTCCAGACTTAATTGGTTGCCACTTAATTTCAGATACTCCTTGACCCGCCGTCCCTTCTCCGCTCGAATCCTTTCGCCCTCTTTTCTGTAATAATCGCTGAAATAATCGAACGTCTTGATGAGAAATGATCCTGAACCGCAGGCAGGATCGAGCACCCTGATCTTTGCGACCTCCTCAGGCGTTTTCCCCAGAAGTATTGCCCCAAGCGTATTCTTGACGATATAATCCACGACATAAGGCGGCGTGTAGTAGATTCCGGATTCTTTTCTCGTTTCCTGACTCGGCTTGAGTTCAAAAGTGCCGTCTTCCTTCAGGTGCAGCGTGTGCCCAAGATATGTCTCGTAGGTATTCCCAAGAATATCGAAATCGAATTTACGGAATGACCGCTTGCTCATATCCTCGATGATCCCGCCGAGCACCTCATCACTGATCTTCACCTTCTCGCAGATGTGCCCGCGCTCGAATATCCTGCCGTTGTGGATGTCGTTGAATTTGTCGAAGAGCGCACGATCAGCAAACAATAGATCCACGATGGAGTTGTACGCAGGCGTCATCTTCCAGTCACGGAGTTTCTGGGAAAGAATGTTCGGATCATCCGTAATCAGGTTGTCTTCCGCCCATCTGACAATGATCAGGCGATCTAAGGTTCGTTGAACTGCGCTTTTGAGTTTTCCCACATCAAAGTTTCCGGATTCATCCTTCAGTATGGTATAGTCCACTTCTTCTTCCAATTTCTTCCGCCGCTTCTCGATCCACTCTGCCATGCGCCTGGAATCCCGCGCCGGGTGGATCGCCAGGTCCTCTGGCGGGATGATCTGGTCGATGGTGATGGCATTGCCTTCATTCAAAAAGTTGTTTGCATAGATATCATTTGCAAGTGTCACCCGCCACCGATTCAGCAGTCCAAGAAACTCAAGGTCGATGTCTGGCTTCTCCTCCCTCTCCGCCAGTTTCTCGATTCTGCCGGACTCTACCGAATCTTTTGTCAGATAAAGCAGTTCGGAAAGGCGATCCGAATAGTCATATATAATTTCAAAATTTAATATTGTGAGACCTGTTGCAGCATTAAACACCCTGAATCTCTCGAAATTCGTAAGTATAGCCCATTTGCAGTTCGATCTGGCTGCATAGAGAATCGCCTGCCTCTCTTCCATCGTCCAGTCGCCATCACCCCGCTCAATGATGTGCGGGATGCCTCCGAATCGCTTTGCTTTGATAAAGATTACCGGCGCACCTTCCAGTTTCAATGCCACATCCGCAAAGCCCGTGCCGCGAATAAAATGCTCTCGGTCGTATTCGTCAGGATTCGAGACGTCCCAGCCAAGTATCTCAAAAAGAGGATCGACGAAATCAGCGCGTACATTCGCCTCGCTGGTGCTATCCATATCCTTTCTCGATCTGGTTTTTTCAAAATCCGTGTATTTTTTAACCAGTTCTTCAATTTTCTGTTTTATCTGATCCCTGTCCATCGATATTCACCATTTAGCAGTTGTCTTGTTATGGATTCGACTTTCGCTTTCCAATGCCGCTCATGACCCCGACGGTGACGATTACGTATTTCATGATGGTTATTGGTTGCTCAAATATGTTAAAACATCGGTGCAGTGTTGGCAACCCCACTCCTGGAGAGCTTTTATATATGCTGAGTTCTATGTATTGTTCAGGGAGGATGGAGGATTCTACCATGATCGACACACGGCAATGCTTTCGACGGACCATATACGAAACATCGGCAGCAAAGCCGAATACGCAAACATCACCAAAGGCAATGCGAAAGCGCGGTATACAGTATGTGTACCTTAAGTGTGGGGTTTGGGGACTTCGGAATCTATCATGTCAGCATCGCGTGTATGGGGGGCGGGGCGCGAATGTGGTTGGGCATATAGAGATCAGTTGGATTTAAGAATCATGACGGTGTTGTGTTATTTGTACTATTGGTTGCAATGAGTTGATAATGAAGGAGGTAAAATGACTAAGTTCGCTTTCGATGCAAACGTTGTTATCGGTCTTCATAATATACATCATCTGGATTGTATTATGGGCAAACTTATTGAGCTATCCGATACCGTATATATGGATAAAAACAATGTTCACGAACTCACAAGGGAATCTGGAATAGCACAAAAGAGATTATTGGAACGGAGTAAGATATTTAAAGAGATATCACCTGGTGAAGAAGATTTTAAAAAGTTCAAAATGAATTTGGCGAGAAATAAAATATTTCTACAAGGTCCAGATAAATATGTACTATATATCGCACAAAAGCAGAAAGTTGATCATGTTGTTACATTCGACCTAACAGTGTTGAGAAAGATAGATATGTATCGAAAACAACATGGAATTAAATACATGAAACCCATGACAACAGTGTCGCTGATGCGTTATCTGTATATGAACAAAAAGATTAAATTTAATGAGTATTTAAGAGTTGTTTTAGATTACTTCAAGTATGAAGAGATGAGTAACTTATTTAATGCTATCAAAGACCCAGATCGCGGATGGGATTTAAAAGCAGTGAAAGAGCGGTTTCAGTTATATAGAGATCCGCTATTAGAAAGTTTAAGAGAACGGGTCGATGGTGCACAAACAAAGGTGGACATGTATGGATGAAAAAATCAAAAAAACTTTGGATTTGCTATGTGCCGACAAGATAGATGTGGAAGAGGCGGCTGATGTTTTGGGTATGTCTATAGAAGAGGTTTTTGAATTAGCAGACGACTATGTTTACGTCCCTACATCAGAAGAAGTTATTGAGGCATGTGGAATAGAAAGGGAAACACTTATCCACATCAAAAACATTGCGCTTCAAAAATTGGAAAGTAAGGTGAGAGGCAAATTGACCAAAGCACTAAGCGTAAGCGGACCCTCTGATATGGAACTTATGTATCCTCTCCAAATCAGAGGGTAAAACGTATGCGGGCTTCAATTTACCTAAATATCGTGTTATGGCCTGCTTTAATTCCCAATGATTGTCTGTCATCGGATTGGTAGCATTTTCTCATACGGTTAAGATTTAAATTAACATTTATCGCATGAATTATAACAATATTTATACAAATTTGTAACAGCAAGTCATCGATTTTTAGATAATACCCCGTTTACCAATCAATTTGGAGAGGATACAAATTTTCCTTGTATTCATTAGTTGTG
>DASC01000074.1 GCA_002503595.1 Candidatus Methanogaster sp. UBA203
TTGTAATAACTAAAAGATTGAATAGCAGTATCGAAAGCGGGAAGCGGTAATCTAAATGAATATTCCAGTACACTTTTATATAATTATAAACCGAATAAGTAAGATAGCCGATAAATCCAGAAACAATGCAAGAAAATCCAATAGATGATGGGATGTTTGTCCAATAAGCAACCGATGCAAAGCGAAGTAGAGGCAGGGCTGTAAAAAATAGAATCATGTTAGTGTAAAATCTTTTTCTATCGATCTCGAATGTAAGGATTAGGTAAATAAGTATGCAATAGATGATTAAATTATTTAAAAGATGCCAAAACGAAACATGAGCATAGTTAGAAAGATAGATGCTGGTTACTGTGGGATTGGATAGTTGTAAAACGAAAATATACTCTAATTGAGGAAATAACCAAAGTAGAATATAAACAGATATCAAGATTAAAGGTATTATAAGGAAGAAGAATGCAAAATCTATTCTATATTTATCGTTCGTTAGCTCTCTGTTCGGGCTGTTGTCCATTACATTTGGAGCGAGTGTATCGTTCATGGTTTCCATCAGTTCCCTCCAATTCCAGACAGATCATCGTCCGTTGGCACTCAAACTATTGTGGCGTCTATGGTTTAACCCTTCCCCAAAAGCACAGTGAAAGTGACCCCCGTCCACCTCCCGCGCCTACGCGCCCACCACAATCGCCCCACCCCTCGCGCCCGCGCAGACCTCGGGATCATAGTACGAGTACGCCCGGCTGTCAGGAACGATCGCCTTTACCGGGAAGAGCGCCCGCATCTTTATCTCAAACGAGAGTTCGACCCCTCGTGGCAGGTCGAGCACGTAGACGACAACCTTCCTGCCCGCGATCTCGTAGCGCGTGATCGTGCCGTCCGCAACGAGCGCATCAAGACTCGCCGTTACCGGCGTAAACCCTGTAGGCACTGCAACATCCACGATCATCATGCCGGTTGCCTCTGCCGCTCCGGTGTACGTAACCCGCGTCTTAACGGTGATCACATCATCGACAGCGACGTCGGTAGTATTGTATGTGACATTCAGTTGCAGGTCAGAAACCGGCGCAATCTCCGGAAGTATCACGTTAAACCGCTTTACCAGCTGGTAGCCGACCTCTCCGGTTCCGGTAAGCACAAGTTCCACATCTTTTGTGCCGTCAGGTACTCGGGCGGTCTGGAGCACATCGAAGTTCCCGGCATCGATCCCGATCTCCTTGACAATGCTTCCGTCAGCTGACACCGTCACTGTGGCGTCGATATCCCTACCTTGGGTTGCTGCCGCGGTCATCAGCGCCTTAAGCGCCATAACCGTGTCCTGCGTCGAAGAGAATCCGCCAAGCGAGTTTCTCTGCGCCGAGATCCACTTGACAGCGTCGTTTGCAAGCGGATGCTTCGCATCGATAAGTGTAAGCGCCGCGTACGATGTGATCTCGACGTTCCTGCTCGAAGGCGGATGACCGTACTCGAACGGATAGGGGTCCCTGTCGGAATCCCCGACCAGATCTGCGCCTTGTCCCCAGTAGACGCCGTTTCCATCCTCGTGCTTGAGTGTGATCAGTTTTTCAAGAGCGGTATCGGCATACTGGCTATCAAGTTTCGAAAGCGCGACAGATGCGATCGCAAGCGGGTATGGATCGGTCTGCGCCTCAAGGTTCGCTTCGAGGTACGCCTGCGCTTCCTCGAGGACTGCCGGATCCGCAGCCCCATAATCATCGAGTGCGATCGCAACGAAACCAGTGAGAGCGTATCTCCCCTCCATTCCGCCGATCATCTCCTGATGGCAGACGAAACCGACCGATTCCCATGAACCGTCATTGCTCTGGTGCTCACAGATCCAGTCAGAAGCATCTGCGAGAACCGAGTCATCGATCGATGTCACGTCCCGTGCGCCTGCAAACGAGTCGAGGACGAACGATGTGAGCCAGAGACTGCCGCCCTCGCGTCCACCCTCGCCGAATGCTGAGAACGAGCCGTCGTTGTGCCTGAATGTGAGCTGGCGCTGGTAGCCGGTTATTATGAAGAGTTCTGCCTTTGCCTGAACTTCGGGGTTAGTCTGGTCGGTCGCCTTGAGGTAGCGCAGAACCTCGACGTCTGGCGCAAACATGATCATGTTCTGCTCGCCGCAGCCAAACGGCATGTTAAGGAGGCCATCCACACCGTTTATCGTCTGCGCAACTATGCTTGGCGTGAAACTGACCAGAACGACTCCTGAATCATCAACCAATCCCTGCGGAAGTGCGGCATCGAGCGTGATGCTGCCTGTACCTGCATCCAGGTTTCCGTTCTCAACGATCTCCTGTCTCGTCCCCTCTGCCTCGACGATGATCTCTTTTCTCACGGCATCAGCCGCCGCTTTCGTCTGTGCCGCAATCTCGATCGTGTGGGTGCCGATCTCGGTCGGCGTGATCGTGAAACTCACGTCTCCGACGCTGTTTGCGCTGACCGGCACGGTTACCACACGATCGCCAATGATCTCGAACCAGTCACCTGTTGAGAGCGTCAGTTTGACGTCCTGCTGCGCATCGAGATAGTTATAGACCTGCACCCGGACAGGGAATACCTCTCCGCGGGTCACAGAGTACGGCATGTCAGGATCGAGGAAGAACTCCTGAAATACTCTGAGGCGGTTCTCTGATATCCCAATACCCGCCCCTGATGACGAGACCGCGTGGAGCCGCCACGTCGTGATACTGTCAGGCGCAATGAGATCGATCTGTGCGCGGCCATCGGCGTCTGTCAGGAGGTCTGGCATCCAGAGCCAGGTCTCAGGGAAGAACTGGCGCACACGCTCGACCGTTGCGAGTTCACCGTCTGCTGCCGATGTTGGTACTGGAGTCGCTATGGCTGCCGGCATGGGCATCTCTTCCGCTTCCACTTCCTCGACCATCATATCCATCGCAACCACATTCCCACCCCCGACACCTTTCCACATACCCCGCGCCTCCGGAACCGGCGCCTCCGGAATCTCGAAGGATGATGATGCGAGCACCTGCATTCCGGCATCGTCCAGAATATCGTACGTTCCCACCAATCTGTTTTCATAATAGCCCCGGTACTCCGGATGAATCTCGATCTGTGGCGCCATAAACCGCTTCTCCAGTTCATCAAAGACCTGTTTGAGATTGAGCCTGCCTGCACTCAGCGCATATACAGATTCGTCAACGATCGCAACGCCGATCATCGATCCCACCTTTGCGTCAAAGTTCACGCGCACGGCATCCCCGGGAGCTACGGTATCGCTGCCAAACTCGCTCGTTAGATCGACGCTCGTCTCGAAACGGACCTTAAACGGCAGAACATCGGCAGAGACCTCGCTGTTCGGATTGATCATGTATGCCACAATCTTTGCGGACGGACTCATCTGCGGCGTGACCCGAACCGCAATTTCAGACCTCCCGCTCGTGCCTGAGTACACGGTTCTACCGTTTGCGAATATATCATAGAATACCGTGCCCGGATTGGTCGAGTGCACGGCAAAGGTTATCGTATCACCGACATTGGGCACGCCATCGCTCGTCTGCGCGATATGGATGAAGCTTGCGCCCGGCGAGTACGCAGCATCGAGATTTACGCTCCGGTGCACGACAGCGCCGCTCGCATCAAGGCACTCCGCCCCGAGATAGGCGCCTGTGCAATTGTCAGGGATCGTGTACGATAGGGTTGCGATCCCGTTTTTGGTCGAGACGGTATCGTCTTTCCCGGTTTCGGTGTAACCGGGTTCATGAAACACTGCCGTGATCTCGACGTCCGTGTCGATCGCGTTTCCATCAGGATCTTCTGTTACGACCAGCACCTCAAAGAGAAGTCCCGGCTTTACGGTGCTCGATTCAGGGATCAATTGGAGAATCGTGTCCGATTCCACGATCTTTAAGAGTTCTGTCGTGGTCTCGGTGTGATTTCCGGTATCCGTGACCGAGATGTTTAACATGAGACTCCCCTGCCCGCCTGCGCCATAAGTCCCTGCGATCCACCCGACTGCTGGCAGTTCGAACCCGGCAGAGCCGTTCTCGAGAACTGCGCTGTACGTGGCATAAGTCTCCCACGTTCCGGTGTACCTGACCGCCTCGATCTCGACAGAACCATCGACTGACTTTCCGAAGAAGTAGTTTGCAGAAACTGTGCCTTCGATCGGATCAGAGACAAGGAACCAGTTCTTCCCGATCTCGGTCTCGATCTCAAACTTCGGGAGCACGTAGCGCTCGACCTCGATATCCACCACAGACTTTGATTCGCCTGCCTCTGCCTTGATCTTCCACGTACCGAGATTCGGCTCGGTCGATAGCGGCAGATCGAACGCGGCTACGCCGAAACCGTTCGTCTCGAGCGTCTCCCGAAAGACCTTGATCCCGTTAGCGTCCGCGATCTCCAGTTCGACAGAATCTTCAATCGGCTTTAGATTGTTGCTTAAAAGGAGGATTCTTCCATGTACCGTCTGTCCTGGCTTGTAGATCGGCTTATCAGTCTCGATAAAGATCGGATTGCTCTTTGAGATGTGTACCGTTGCAATGTATTCCTGGTCAGTCCCGACAGGCTCTGCAATCAGGGAGTACGTACCCTCTTCGACCTCTGGAGTCTCGAATCTTGCGACCGAGTGCCCGGACTTGCCTGTCGATGCGCGGACGAGAGGAGTTCTCGCATTCTCGCTGTCTGAAAGCGTGTACGTAACGCACCGCTCTACCGGCTCGTGCGCATCCCCAAACGCAGACATGCTAATTGAGCTCTCGCTCCCGACAAAGAGCGTCTTTGGCGCAAGGATCAGGTAATCGGCATCCTTGCCAGTTACGCCTTCGCCACACGGTATGATCTCTATTGGTGCGGACGAGTCTGGTTGCTTGTGGTCGGTCTCGATGCAGCCGGATGATGCGGCAAGCACTGCGATGCAGAGCAGGATATGGAAGATGTGGAAGAGTGTGGTTCGTTTCATAGTCAGTCACCTCAGGAATTGGACGTTAATTGGATATTATTGCAGGATAACCGGATATATACTTTGCTTAAACTTCGAAATGAGTCGTAGTTATCGGATATGGGACGAAACCCTGACCGAGAACAAGTTCAAAAGGGCACAATCGAAAATTCCAGTG